>JAYWAU010000409.1:0-10009 GCA_043782265.1 Ferruginibacter sp.
TTTAAAATTTGATTTTAAAACAAGTGCAAATTCAGATGAAATTGCTTTGAACAAGTAAAGCAACCATCCTAAAATCAGTCAGGATAAGCAGGCTTTAAAAACCGTTGATTTAATGATATAAATTGCTGCCTTACTCAAAAGTTAAGGATTCAACACTATAATTTAATCCGGCAGTATGCCAACTGTTATATAAGTAGCAATGCCCTGTAAGGTGTGTGACTTCCCCCTTTGATAGTAGCTATAATTATAATTGCTCAAAAAAGAACACGCCTTTCTTGTTGGAAATAATGATGTCTTTCTTCTTATCATTATTGATGTCTTGCACAACAATACTTAAACCTATACCTGAATTGGTATCGATCAAATGCGGAATCCATTGCGGAATTTTTCCGGCTATATATTCGTACCAATATAAAACAGCGGGCTCATGACCGCCCGGGTCACCACCGTTGTGGGCATAATATCGCTTGCCTGTAACAAGGTCAGGGTAGCCATCACCATTGATGTCTTCAAGTGCCAGTGCATGAGATTCAGAAAAAAGTTTACTGATTGTATGTTTTATCCATTCCGGATTTCCACTATCATTTTGTTGTTGTTCATACCACCAGATACCATAATCATGTGCGGAGGAGCTGATAATATCCCCGTCTCCATCCTTATCCGCATCCAGCATAAACATGTTTGCACAGTCAGCTCCAAAATCAGCTTTGTGAAATTGCCAGTTACTGTTATTTACATTTTCAGGCGATTGCCACCAGCCACTTTTTATGATTACATCGTTTTTACCATCTTTATTTATATCGCCCCAGCCAAGTCCATGGGTGTACTTGTCCGTGCCTGTACCGGGATCGTTGCTGATAATATGTCGTAGCCATAGTGTATCATTTTTAGTAGAAGGTGATTTTAACCAAATTACTTCTTTGGCGATGATATCATTGCAGATAATGTCCATTCTTCCATCTCTGTCAACATCTGCAAAAGCAGGGTTTTCATTACCGGCGGTTTTCAAAATTAAATGAGCCTGCCATAGTTGCTTTTTATTTTGAGGATTTTCGTACCACATACAAACGCCGCCCGGCTGATCAAATCTTATCAAATCAATCCACCCGTCATTGTTTACATCCATACTGTAATTTAAAAAACTGGTACTGTATCCCGGTACTGGATTTAATGTATCTATATGAATAAGATTTCGTTTCCAGTCTGGTGCCTGGAACCAGTAATTGCCGGCAAGAATGTCCATTTTTCCATCCCTGTTTACGTCCCCGGTGGCTACACCTTCTGATATAAATACATTGCTTAGAATATGCTTTTTGAAGGCTACCTGTCGGTTTTTTTTATTGTGCTGCGCTGAAGCACTGCATACCAAACAACATGTGATGGAGCATAAAAATACCAACCGGCAACAAAAAAAATTATCATTGTTTTGCATCTTGTTTTTTTATTTGTTTGGCAATAGAAGGGCGATATAAAACTATTCCTCTTTTACAACAAAAGTCAGTGGCTGCCGACGGTAAGCTTTCATAGTTTTACCATTTTGAAAAGCTGGCGTCCATGGCGGTGAATCCTGTATTACTTTAATAGCAGCTTCATCCAGAACAAACTCTACAGATTTTTCCATGTAGATATCATCAGTGGCCCCATTTGTATTTACTACAAAACGAACCAGCACCTGTCCCCCTTTTACTGAATGGACTGCTGCATCAGGGTCCAGGTTTTCCTGAATATATTTTATCCAGTCTTTTTCATTGTCCTGATATATAGCCTCCCGTTCATCCGGATAGCTGGTTGTATCTTTTTTATCAGCCGTATCCTTCACATCAGCATTCACTAACACCCCGTCTTCGTACAGCTCAGTTTTTATTACTTTGCCTGTATCATTCAGGTAATCCCAATTGCCGGTTTTATGGTTATTGCTGTAATAACCTTTTTTATAAAGTCTGCCTTGTATTGTGTACTCAAAACTTCTTCCACTTAACGAGGTTAAGGTAGAATCTGAGTAAGTTCTTAGTTGTATAATCGGACCTTGCAGTTTGTAATCAATCCGTTCAAACACTCCTCCGGGATAAGCTTTAATAGCGATAAAACTGTTTGCCTTTTTTACGTCATCGGTTATTCCATCTTTACCCACTAAAACTATATCTACAAGTTTTTGCGCATGCAAAAAAGATATTGTACCCGCCAGCATTGTTACCGTTAAAAATAGCCTGGCAATATTTTTTTTATAATTCATCCTATTTTTTATTTGCCTAAAGTAAAGAAATAAAATTAGTTTGCTGCTCTCAATATATCGCCAACCTGATTTCAAAGAATGAAGCCATTCAATTAATAACAAAAACTGCTAATTCATTTATTAGATGAACAATACCGCCCGGCAAATAAAAAGCTATAAATTATTATCTCATGCAACCGTAACATTAAATACATTGTCAGTAATCAAAACTTCGTTGTATGAAAAATAATAATCAGTTTATAAGCTGGCAGGTATTTACAGTTATTGGTATTGTGCTGCTGTTTTCCGGCTGTTACAAGGATAACAATGTTCGGCTAACCAAAACCTATACCATCTACAGCCCGGTTTACAAATCAAAGGAAGCTGTTTTAGCTGCCATTAACGGAGCTTCGTCAGAAGCCATTGAGCATGCAGGCAAAATTTATATAGAGGGTAATTTTATTTATTTAAATGAAGTAAATAAAGGGATTCACATTATTGACAATAGTAACCCTTCACATCCTGTACAGACTGCTTTTCTTTCCATACCCGGTAACCTTGATATCGCTATCAAAGGAAATATATTGTATGCAGACATGTACAGCGATTTGCTGGCCCTCGACATTACCGATCCTCATCATGCAAAAATAACCAGCACCTTAAATAATTTTTTTATTGGCCGTGCCTATGTAAATGGATTTGCCGCAAATATGGATGATAAGATAGCAGTTGACTGGAATCAAAAAGACACCACAGTGCCTGCAGATCAAATTTATCCTACTTGTGATTTTTGCCAGTTTGATTTGAATAATTCAGCAGTTCCAAAAGCTGCCTCATCAACAGGTGTGGCGGGCTCGATGGCGGGTATGGTTTTAATGAACGATAATTTATATGCCATTACCGAAATGCACAGCCTTGGTATTGTTGATATCAGCAATGCGGCAGCACCAACACTCGATTCTACTTTTTTTGCAGGCTACGATCTGCAAACCATTTTTCCTTTTGAAGACAAATTATTTTTAGGCTCAGCAATTGGCATGTTCATGTATGATGTAAGTGATCCAAAACACCCGGCATCTATCGGCGAGTTTAAACACGGGCGGGCATGTGATCCTGTTATAACCGATGGCAAATATGCCTATGTTACGTTGCATGCAGGCGATGCCTGTGGCTGTGATGCAAACGAATTGAATGTGATTGATGTGAAAAACCTGCAGCACCCTTCGCTTGTTAAAACGTACCCGCTTACAAAGCCAACCGGACTTAGCAAAGATGGCGACCTGCTGTTTATTTGCGATGGCACGGCTGTTAAGGTGTACAATGCCACTAACCCGGGTGCATTACAATTGCTGCAGCCTATTGCAAGTAATGAACCTTATGATGTTATTGCGGAAGATAAAAAGGCCATGGTAGTATGCAACGACGGATTGTACCAATATGATTACAGCGATATCAACCATATCCGCTTATTAAGCTTTCTGCCTGTAAAAAAATAATTGCGGTAATTGGATAAAAGCAGCGGTGAATTTAGTTTCGCCGCTGCTTTTTTATTTGTAAAGAATCTATCCAAATTTGCCAATAAATCCACTCCTTCTAATTTTATTTACCCAAGTGATTTAGTTGTATTTTGATTGCCAATAAATTATTGTAATATTATAAATAATTTAATTATTGTGTTCCAGCTGCTGTAGTTCCTTTCTTCATGCCCTACCGTGGTAAAAATCATCATCAAAAGCATTTATTATGAAACAAATTTTCTTAGTCATTTTATGTTTGCAGGTGATTTGTAATGCCCATTCGCAGGGAATTACTTTATTGTACAAGGGTGGCGGTAATGCAAATTGGAATGATCCGGCTAACTGGATACAAACTAATACACCCGTTGGCCAAACACCCATTCAAAGGGCCCCAACAGAACTGGATGACGTCGTTATCAGTAGTTCACAATCCGGTATTTTAGCGCCTAATTTTGGTTTTTCAGATTCCCTTGTTGTAGGTGGAAATAGCACAACCGGTAACAGATGCAAAAGTATGCATGTGAGTAGTACTGATTTTGGCGGGGCGGCAGTGTCCAGCGGTGGTAATCCCGCTTTAATAAATGTTTATACAACCAATGGTGGCTTTGTATTAATTGATTCCGGCTCTAATTTTCGGTTTGGCCGTTTTCAATTGTATGGTGGTAATCCCGCCATAACAGACTTGGAAATCACAAACAGTACTTTTGGTTCTTTATTTTCCCATGCAGACTGGAGTTCAATTGAATTATCTCCGAATGGTAAAGTAAAGCTTAGTAATACTATTTATGGAGGTTATAGATTTGGAAGCCAGTCAACGGGTGGTAACATATTTGTAGAAAACTGCACCTTCAAACTTCATTCATTTTTATTAGGGGATAATAGTTCAGCTACCATTTTAAACAGCACTATCCAGGATGATTTAAATAATCAGGGTATAACCTTTCATGTTGGAAAAAATGCAAATTTTGTTTCTAGTAGTGTAAGTATAAAATCATATTGCTGTATTGATTTTTTTACATCAGGTTCGGTGCTTAATGGAAACATTGGTCTTCTCAATTCAATTGGCAACTTGAATTTTAATCAGGAAGATCCGTTAAATCCGTTGCCCAATATTATCAATGGAAGTATTGATTTGTCCGGAGGTATAGGTATTGGGATCGATGGTGATGTAACAATTTCCGGAAATATTATTAATCAGGGATCAGTATATCCTTTTCCCAGTATAACTCCTGTATTGATCAATGGGCAGAATATTTTTAAAATAGGCGGTATATTTAATTATGGCAATACTGATTCCATTAATGATTGTGCAAATAATTTTTGTCACTTTAAGCTGGAGTTTTTTGGCAGTACAAATAGTAATATTGTTTGGCCTATAGGTTTCCCTATTGATACCTTTATTGTAAATAAATCAGGTTGTGCAAAAGTTACCGCTGCCAATTCGCTGTATGTTTCAGGCGCTGCAAGAATACAGAGTGGCCAGCTGGTATTGGATCCGAATGATACTATCCCATACCAGCTTGTTTGTGCCGGCGACTTAAATATATCCCAGGGGGGAGGTATTTTTCTTCGAAAAAATGCGGCTGGTGTTGCTGCTAATATTGCGGTAGATGGAAATATTTATGATTACAATACCGTTGCCGATTCAACCTGCCCGGGACTTAGCAATCCATACAATGGAGTTGTTACATTATACCGTAAAGCTGCGCAAAATACAGGAAGCAATTCAGTAACAATAATGAGTACCGGCAATATTGGCAACCTTAATTTAATTGGAGAAAACGCATCAGATTTTGCCCTTGGAGGAAACTTAACAGTAAATAATTTTAGCTTTTTGAATGCCGGTAAATTATTGTTGGGAGATCATAATCTTATTGTAAATGGCAATATTTCAAATTACGGGCCAGATAATTATTTTGTTACAAATGGGTTGGGTAAACTACAGTTAAATAATATTGGGGCTGTTGCAACAGTTTTTCCGGTAGGTACATCGCCTGCTTCTTATACCCCTGCTACACTTACAAATGTTGGTACCATTGATAATTTTAATATGAATGTTCAACCGCTTGTTTTATCAGGAGGGATTACTGGCAATAAATATATCAGCGGTGTGGTAAACAAAACCTGGAATATTGAAGAATCAATTCCCGGTGCAGGTAATGTTGTTTTAACGTTGCAATGGAATGCAGAAGATGAATTAGCTGGTTTTACAAGAGATAATGCCTGGCTCTCGCATTATACTTCGGGGGCATGGAATAACGGGGCCCTAATGACTGCCAATGGCGCTAATCCTTATTCGCTTACAAGAAATAATGTAACCAATTTCTCTCCATTTGCTGTAATGGGCACATCTGGAGTTGTACCCGTTACCTTAATTGATTTTAACGGGAAGTATACAGGCAAAGCAATCGAGCTTAAGTGGAGTACTGAAACCGAAATAAATACAAACTATTTTACTTTAGAAAAAAGCTTTGGCCAGGGTTTATTTAAACCATTGATAGATATACGGGCATCGGGTAATACGCAGGGCAAAAAAAGCTACCAGCACATAGACAATACTCTTCTTAAACCGATCGATTATTACAGGTTAAAAATGGTAAATATAGATGGCAGCTATACCTACAGCAAGACCATTGCAGTTGCTGTACCAACTGATTATGCAATTTCTATTTTTCCCAATCCTGTAACAGCAGAACTTTTCATCCGGCTGCAGGATGTGTCGGCAGAAACACAAATCAACATTTTTAATGCAAAAGGAAATCTTGTAAGAGAATTAAAGCTAAAAGCCGGTGTAACTCTTACGTCTATAAATATGTTTGGTTTAACAGCTGGTGCTTATTCAATTACTTTTAACTCGATGAACATGAAGAAGGTGTTGAAATTTATTAAGCAATAAAATAGAGTAATGGAAGTTGTCAAATTTTTAAATTATTATAAGAATAATTCCATCTATAAAAATTAAGCTTTTGGAATTAAAAGAAGGATCTGTATGCAATAGTTACTGTCTCTTCAATCGAAACTGAGGTGTTTGTGTTTAATCAAAAATAAATACTAAAAATTTTATGAAGTGCCAATGCCTGCTGTCTTAAAGTAGGTATTTTTTATAAATGTTAAATAGAATGATAACAACAGCAGGAATGTACCCTGAATTTTGTTTGCAAAACTGCGAATGTAACAGTTGCCTTATTCCAAGTATCAATTGTCTGTAAGTTTAATAAGCCACTTTTCAACTGCAATAAAGTAAAAAAAGTACCTGCATCGGATAAAAAAACATTTCAATGGCTGACTTGTGGTAGTGTAAAGTCTTTAATTTTGTTATTGCCATTACTTCAAACTCATCAAACGCTAATTGCTTGTTTAATCCTTTAATAGATAATGAAAAAGTGCTGCTCTCCAAAGTGGCAGCCGGTGATGAAAATGCGTTCGCAAAACTTTTCAAAAATTATTACAATCAACTTGGTGGTTTTATTATGCGCCTTACAGAATCGGAGGCATTAACACAGGAGATTGTGCAGGATGTGTTTTTAAAAATATGGATTAACCGTACAGCATTGGCAGAGATTGATTGTTTTAAGGCTTACCTTCAGGTAGTTGCAAAAAATCATGCGTTTAACTGTTTAAAACAAATTGCCAGGGAAAACAGCCGTAAAAAAGAATGGGTGAATACAGTGCTGAGGCTGGCGTCGAATGATGTGGAGGAAACAAATGCAATTAACAATAACCTGATTGATGAAGCCGTGGCTTTGCTTCCACCACAACAAAAAAAAGTGTATACATTAAGCAGGGCAGAGGGTCTTAAGCAGGAAGAAATAGCCAAAGCGTTAAACATCTCTCTTGAAACAGTTAAGAAGCACATGGTACTGGCTTTGCGGTTTTTAAAAAATCACCTGCGTACACATACCAGCCTCTTTTTATTTTTTATGACAGCGTTTTTTAAAGCCTGAAAAATTATTTTCTTTTTCATTACCTCCTTTCTTCATTATAGTTGTCTTGTAAATAGTAAGGTACACTAACGGTTATTTTAAATACCATCAAACTATTTATGAGCGAATCAAGATTACATTATTTATTTAATGCTTATTTCAATAAAATAGCCACGGCGCAAGAGCGGGATGAATTGATGGAATTATTGTTGCAAAGCAAAAATGATGAACAGGTAAAAGCTTTTTTAACACAAAGCTGGCAGCAGTATAACAGCCAAAATAACCTGTTTAGTGATAGCAAGGGCGAAGAAATGATCTCCAATATTTTACAAAAAGAAAGACTGAATGCAACTACTCCGGTTATAGAATTATATAAGACAACTCATTCCTTTAAATGGATGCGCATTGCAGCAGCAGTAGTCATTTTGGCGATTGGCGGCCTTAGCTTTTGGTTGGTAACCAAACAACCTGAACAGCAGATTGCACAATCAAAACCAGTGGCACCCAAATCTGCAACTCCAATTACGGCCGGTGGCAATAAAGCAATATTAACACTCGCTGATGGGTCAAATATTGTTCTTGACTCAACCCGCCAGGGTACGTTAGCTAAGCAGGGCAATGTAAAAATTATTAAGCTAAATACCACCACGCTTGCCTACAATGCCGGAGATGAAAAGCGCCCGGAGGTTGTTTACAATACACTCTCAACGCCTAGTGGCGGGCAGTACCAGTTGATATTGCCTGATGGCAGTAAAGTATGGCTCAACGCTTCTTCTTCTATACATTTCCCCACGCTATTTAAAGGAAAAGAACGCAGTGTAACCGTTACCGGTGAAGCCTATTTTGAAGTGGCAAAAAATGCGGCCATGCCATTTAGAATATCTGTAAAAGATATGCAGGTAGAAGTATTGGGAACCCATTTCAATATCATGGCGTATGATGATGAAAGCTCGATGAATACTACGTTGTTGGAAGGTTCTGTAAAAGTAACCAAAGGTGCAATAAATAAACTGTTAGTACCCGGCCAGCAATCAGTTATAAATACTGCCGGCGAAATAAACCTTAAGGATGCTGATATTGAAGAAGTGATGGCATGGAAAAACGGATGGTTTCAATTTAATGCATACGATATAAAAATGGTGATGCGGCAAATTTCGAGATGGTATGATGTGGAAGTAGTGTATGAAGGTAAAATACCAACGGGTCATTTTACCGGTCTTGTAAGCAGGGATAATGATATTGAGCAGGTGTTAAAGATTATGCAGTCGGGAGGTGTTCGTTTTAAAATTGAAGGGAGAAAAGTGACCGTTTTATCTTAATGACATTGCTTAATCAACTGTAAAAAAACAAATGAAATAAATAATACGGGGCAACAATAATTTTTTAGTTCAAAAAAAAATAAATACGGATTAACCCAAAGAAAACCAGGAACGTTTGCGGCGCCCCTGGCAAGTAGTTGAGTTTATCCATAATTACAAACAGGAATGATTGCTAATGTTTAAACCAAACTTCACAAAAGTATGAAAAAATCGTTTTCGTTACTTTACCTTAACCGGGGTAAGGTAATCACCCAAAAAACATTGCTCGTTATGAAATTGACAGCTGTTTTATTACTGGCAGCCTGCCTGCAGGTAAGTGCCAGAACAAATGCACAAAGTATTTCCATCTCTCAGCGAAATACTACACTGGAGAAAGTGTTTAAAGAAATTCACCGAAAAACGGGCTACCAGTTTTTTTACCAGGATGAGTTATTGCGACAGGCTAAAAGCTTTGACATTAATGTAAAAGATGCTTCTGTTGAGCAGGTACTCGATGTATGTTTTAAAGACCAGCCACTGAACTTTTCTATTACAGAAAAGGCCATTACCATTAAGCGGAAAGAAGAAATGAATTTCTCCAATGCGTTGCCTCCTGCACCCCTTGCACAGATTGACATAAGGGGAAAAATTACAGATGAAAAAGGTAAACCACTTGCCGGTGTAACGGTAGCAGTACTTGGTGAAAAAGGCGGTGTTAGCACCAACGAGGCGGGTGATTTTTCAATGAATGTTTCTGAAAATGCTGTTTTAACTTTTAGCTATGTTGGCTATAAAACGGTTACAATACCGGTTAAAGGAAGAAGCAGTATTGATATTGTAATGACCATTGAAGTATCGTCCATGAATGACATGGTTATTATTGGATATGGTAAATCAAAACGTGTAAACCTTACCAGCGCACAAACAACCATCTCATCTAAAGACATGGAAAAAACCATCAACACCACTATTGAGCAGGCTATACAAGGCAGGGCTGCCGGTGTGTATGTTACGCAAAATTCTGGTCAGCCGGGTGGAGGAATGTCTGTAAATATTCGT
>JAYWAU010000410.1:0-9991 GCA_043782265.1 Ferruginibacter sp.
GAGGCATACCGCAGCGCCGTCAAAGTGCTCACGAAAACCTGCATCCTGCCACTCCTCAGGGTCCCGGAATCGATAAAAATCAAAGTGGTACAAGTATAACTTAGAAATAACATAAAGTTCAACCAGTGTATAAGTCGGACTTTTCACCCGCCCCGTATGGCCGGCGGCATGCAGCAGGGCGCGCACCAGGGTGGTTTTGCCACTGCCCAGGTCGCCCGACAGGTAAATCTTCAGTCCCGGACGCAGCACGCCTGCCAACTGCGCGCCCAGGCTAAGCGGATTACATTTATCAAACTCATTTCATCTACACCTTCTTTTTGAAGCAGCAGACTCCTGTCAGTATCAGCAGTAAAGAATCCTGTAAGCTTTTCATTTTCCTGATAAGTCTTTCTCTCTTCCTTATTGGTAATACGCAGCGAAGCATAGCTCAATATCATAATGCTTACATTTTCTTTTACCGTGCTGGCATTAAATGATTGCGCATCCAACAATTCTTTCTTGTCATACACTTCTACCCGGTGGCTGAACAAATCATTTAACTTTTGCTGGTAGGGATGCGAAGGGTCCTTAAGATTTTTTAAAGTTTGTTCTAAAATGGAAGAAGAAGGGACCAGCCATACCACTGCTTTTTCTAAGCCTTTGTGATACTCGTTAAAAATGGGGGCTAAAGCGTTACAAGCTAAAAATGTTTTACCGCCGCCGGTTGGCACTTTTATACATACATGCGGGCATTGCGGAATTGTATATTTGTAAGGCGGCATTCCATTAAAATCATAAGATGTCACAGGCAAGCCTTTGGTGGCCCAGTGTTTTTCATACGCAAGCCCAATATTCTTTTCCTCATCCACAAGACGAAGAAATTGCTGTAGGTCATCTATAATAAGGCGTTGATATTTTTTAAGTTCCATGGTTGTTTTATTTGGCTTTCGTTTTAAGAAAACCGATTAAAGCTTGCTTATATCCCGTGGTATTTTTTTGAAAATGATATTGTGCTGCAGCATTGTTCTTTCACTTAGCAGGCATATATCTGCATATATTACATACTGCTCACATAGGTCTGTTACATTCATTAAATAGGCATCATCTAACGTGGTTATTTGCTTGGACTGATAATAAAAGTAATAACCTGTATTGCTGTATTTGCCAAGATAGCCTGCTATATTGGCTTGTAGTGTATAAGGCTGGTGTGTTTCGCTATACCAGATATAATTGTTTATTTTTTCAACAGATAAATTTGGGTTCAGATTTTGTTCATCATCTAAAACCCTTTCGCCAAGATTGTAAAAATTAAAATTGCCTCCTGTTCTCTCTGTTTCACCATATCCTTTTATGACTCTTTTTACCCTTTCGGCAGTGATGGTTTCAGCATAGTCTTCCATTTCTATCAAAATGAATTTTCGATTGCCGCCATCTTGCTTGTTTAGGCTTAGAACAGAATGGGCGGTAGTGCCGCTTCCTGCAAATGAATCAAGAATGATTGAGTTCTTAGATGTTGAAACTTTTAGTATCTGTTCAATTAATTTTACCGGTTTGGGCGTTGCAAAAAAATCGGTAGATGCATCTAAGATTTTCTTCAAAGTCTGTTTCGCATCTTGAGTATGCCCTACATCTTCATGCTTCCATATTGTTTGTGGAATTATTCCTTGTTTTACATCTTTCAAAAATCTTTTTCTACGAGGTTTGGAATTTCCATCTTTACCAAATGTGACCTCATTATTTTTTATCAATTCCATCATTTCATTTTCTGGATGCCTCCACGAAGTCCCAGGTTGTGGAACCCATTCCTTACCGGTTAATGGGGATATAATGGAATAAATACTATTATCTCTATGTTCCATCCTTAATAAATCAGTTGAGGTCCATGGACCACGAGGATCATTTTCAAAATTTGTATATCTAGCATTTTGCTTTTCGGCTCTTTCCAATAAATTTATTTTAAAGAGTTCCATTTTTTTTGTAAAAACAAATATGTACTCATGCTCTGATGAAAAATGTTTTGCATCGTTTTTAGTCGCAAAAGTTCTTTGCCAAATTACAGAGGTAATCATATTGCCCGCACCAAATATTTCATCCATCATCATTTTTAAACTTGCCTGTTCATTGTCATCTATACTAATAAATATTGCACCATCCTCGCTTAATAATTTGTGCAGGAGTTTTAACCTTGGGTACATCATACAAAGCCATTTATCATGTCTTGTTAAATCTTCGGCTTCTTTACCCACAACTTTCCCCAACCATTTTTTAAATCGTGGGTCGCTTACATTATCGTTGTACACCCAGCTTTCATTACCGGTGTTGTATGGAGGATCTATATAAATACATTTTATCCTGCCTTCATATTCAGGCAACAGGCTTTTTAGCGCCAGCAAATTATCCGCATGTATTATTTTATTTTCTGAAATTCCTGTTGATTGTTGCACACCATTATCATAAGTGTACGCTTTATTTAAAGTGTGGTAGGGAATATCTAAGTGGTGGTTAATTACTTTTTCTTTTCCTATCCAGTGAAGTGTGGGCATTACCAAAAGCATTTATTGCCTCAGGTACTTCTTGGCGGTGATGGGCAAAAAACAGGCGTGTACCTCTGCAAATTAAGTTTCCAATCTGCGAAAGGCACTTCGACGGGCCCATGTAGAATTGAAAACAGCAAAGGACACGCCGTGCAGGCGCATCCCTAAACTGTTTCTTTCTACATGATGAAATTGTCGAAGTTTTATCGCAGAAGAAACATTTAGCAACGCTAATGTTATGATATAGTTAGTTCATTTGTTCTATTTCATTTGTTACTTTTTTATGTTGCTAAAATAAGGTAAAAGCAAATAGGAAAGGTTATCTACTTCTAGAAAGATATAGGAGTGTTAAGAAACGTAAAGCTGTTAGGCGCATGAATGAAGCGTGGATAAGTGGCGTAGCTTTCCTGTGGCGGGTTGTTACTACTGTTAGTATAAACATATCATCTCAAAAAATCGTAGGCCTTAGTAACAAATGAACACCGGACAGAAGTCCGGTGCCTGGTGGATCAAAACCAACTCTTTCTTTTACAATCACTGTTATATGCTTTTCTTTTTTAGTATTTATCTAAAAATACCTGTCATATCATTTCCCCATTTCCACCACCACCCCTTTCACGTTACAATTCAAATCCGGTTTCTTTTGCGCCATGCGGTATTTGGATAAGTTGATCAGCAGCACGCTTGTAAGAATTACCACGAGGCCGGCGATCTGCAGCGGGCTCATGTGTTCGTTGGCAAAGAATACGCCGAGCAATACAGCTACCACAGGGTTTACATACGAATAGGTACTTACCTGTGTGGCCGACCGCACCTGTAGTAACCATACATAGGCACTGTAACCAACCAGTGAGCCCATAATGATTAAATATAGCAGGGCAAACCAGGAATCTGCTGTTACAGCCTGCCATTGAAAACCACTCCACTCATGCCCTAAAAAAACACCCGGAATAAACGCCAGGCCTGCTGCCAGCATTTGCCAGGCTGAACTTATGGTAGCCGTAGTTTTGGAATTGTATTTGGAATACAAAGATCCGCCTGCCCAACTGATGCTGCCAATAACGATCACCACCAATCCGACAATGGCCTTGCTGCTGTCGGGAGAAGCAAAAGCTTTGGTAACATTTTCGCTGAACAATAAGATAACACCCGCAAAGCCGATGACCAGCCCGGTTAATACAGAGCGGTTGCTAAAGTTTTCTTTCCACTTTGGTTTGTCGAGCAACACAAACCACAACGGCGAGGAGGAAACCAACACTGCTACCAGCGAACTTTGCAACGTTTTTTCAGCCCATATAACAGCGCCATTGCCTACCAGCAGCAGCAGCAAACCACTGATGATGGCGGGCTTTATCTGCTGCCAGTTTCCAATGCGTTCTCCCTTTATCAAACTCCACCCCATTAGTAAAGAACCGGCTATCAAAAAACGGATGGCGCCCAGCAGCATCGGCGGAATGTGCAGCACCGCTTTGCGGATAAAAAAATAGGTAGACCCCCACACCAGGTAAACCGTAGCAAAGGCAATTACTACCAGCAGGGGAGAGGCCTCTTTTTTTGAAATGGTTGGCATGGCTTATTTTTTTGGAATGATCAGTTGTTGTTGCTCCTTTACGGTTTCCAGAACGATCACCGATTTGGTGGATGCGATGTTCGGTATTTTCTGAAAGGAGTTGCGCATTAAATTCATCAGCGATGCAGCGTCTGCTGTCCGTACTTTTATAAGGAAACAATCTTCACCGGCAATATGGTGCACTTCCTGTATCTCCGGAATTTTTGAAAGGGCCTGTGCCGTTTGACTGCTGCAGGTAAACCCTTCAGCCGACCGGATAAAAATAAATGCCAGCAGTTTCTGGTTCAGGGCGGCGGGATCTATCCGGGTGGTATACTGAAGAATCACTTTTTTCTGCTCCAGCTTTTTGACCCTTTCGAGCATGGCCGAAGGGGCCATTTTAAGTTCCCGTGCAAGGTCGGCATTGGAGATCCTGGAATTGTCCTGCATCAGTTTTAAGATGTTTAAATCCGTACTGTCTAAGATAAGTTCCATATTTGAATGTTTCTGTAAATATACAATTATTCAGAATTAAATTCTAAATGAAAATTATTAACAGAATAAAAAGCTGAATATTTACACATTTACGAAACGAATGTTTTTCTGGTGATAACCTGTCTTGCCTGAACAATTGCAGGAGCAATACTATAAAACGTTATCGTTTTATAGTGTCAGGCAGGAGTCCGGCGCCTGATTTCTTATCATCTTCTAAAGAGTTGTTCAATACTACATGCTCTGCACTAAATTTACCTAAAGTTTAATGGTGGCATTTTAATTGCACTAACTGGCACTTTTACCACCAGGCAACTTATGACAGCGGCGTTGAAATACCTGGCAATAGCCCATTCAATTTCTTGCCCACTTATATTAAAATGCTTTCTTTTGCAAACCATGAATAAAAAACTTTGCGTGTTGTTTATGACAAAAACTAGAAAATACCTGCATTCTTTAATGACCATGGCTGGTCTGCTGTTTATCATGCTTCAACAGGTAGTTGCACAACCAACGCCTCAAAAAATGCCTGACACGCTGAAATTACCTGTTATTGATACGGTACTTCCCAACATCGTTATAAAGGTAGCTTTGTATACTGCCACCATCGATCATACTGATTTTCTAATCCGGCGCAAGCTGAATCTAACGCCTATTTCACTGAATTTGCCGGAGATTGAAAAGAAGGTTAAAAATTTTAAACAGCGGCTGGAGAAATATGGAAGCCAAATGAATTTGCGCAGCCTGAACAGCGGCGTCATAATCTTACAGGAAATTTCAAAAGACCTGGCATCTTATCAAAGTATTTTAAACAATTATAGCAATGAACTTACCCAAAGCAATGCGGAAGTAAAAAAAATATTGCGGGATCCTATTTTGAAGGAGCAACTGCCTGACTCCGTTTTAATGGAGCAGTTAGATGATATTGATGTAGAAGGTGCCGCCCTTGATTCGTTGCAGGTTAAAATACTCTCGAAAGTAAATTTATTGCGCAACAGGGTTTCCATTAATTTACTACAGGCCACAGATATTATTTCCGACATGAAGTATTTAACGCTGTCACTTAAACTGGGTATGTGGTCAGGTGAGGAAGCTCCTTTGTTTAACATGAAACAAGCTGAATATCCCAATGGTTTATTGGAAATAACCGGTACAGCGCTTCAGCGATCATGGAATATCATTGTAATTTACCTACAGGATAAATGGGATATACTGATATTGGGTCTGCTGATTATTATTGGTATCTACCTGTGGATACTGCGGAATATGCGGCGGGTAAAAAAAATGCCTGAGAGGGAAACCATTTTAGCACAGATGCATTTTTTACCACGCAGCATTTTAGCGGGATGTCTGCTGGTATTTTTCACCTTTCTCCCCTTCTTCTTTGCCAACCCAACCATGTCTTTTTTACATGCCTGTGAGTTGCTCCGGTTTGCGATGCTGTTTTATCTTATCTATCCTTATTTAACCAAACCATCAAAGGGATTATGGATTGCACTCTCCCTGCTCTGGCTCTATTATGCCCTGGATGATATATTGCTGGAAGCGGCATTGGGAGAACGCTGGGGACTCTTTTTTGCAGGCATATGCCTTGCCATCATTTGTATCAAAATAATTATTGACAATAAGCCTGTTTTTAAAACCCTGCCCGAATCGCCGGTAACGAGGATGCTGGCTATTTTTGCGTTGGCGCTTGTTATATTTTCGGTCATCTTCGACCTTACCGGCCGGTTGTCACTTGCAAAAATAACAGGCGTTACGGCTATCCAGAGTCTGGTAGTGGGTGTGGGTCTAAAAGTGTTTTCAGCAATTGTACTGGAAGCGACCTACCTGCAATCGGAGGCCTTCCAGGACAGCCGTTTTAGTGACTTCATCAATTACAATGCTTTGCAGTATCGCATTCAGAGAGTTTTGTGGATGCTGGCTTCGGCTGCATGGGCGGTTACCTTAATTCATAACCTTACTTTGTACGATGCGGTATTGCAGGGGCTGGATGTTTTTTTCAATACAACAAGAGCAATCGGGAGCATGGTATTCTCCTTTAAAAGTATTGCTGTTTTCATACTTATCATCTGGCTCTCTACAGTCATATCCGGCTTTATTAATTTCTTCTTCGGCAGTAAGAAAACAGCAGCACCCGGCAAGAAAAGTAAAATTGGCTCCATGATGCTACTCATACGATTGGCGGTATGGACACTTGGATTTGCTATAGCCGTAGCTGCTGCCGGAATTCCACTTGATAAGCTCTCCATTATGATTGGGGCCCTGGGTGTAGGCATTGGATTTGGATTGCAAAACATTGTCAATAACCTGGTATCTGGTATCATATTGGCTTTTGAGCGTCCCATACAAGTAGGCGACCTGATAGAACTGGGCGATAAGAAGGGCACTGTAAAAGAAATTGGAGTACGCTCCAGTAAAATCAACAATAATGAAGGAGGTGAAATCATTGTACCAAACGGAGATTTGCTGAGTCAGCATCTTATAAACTGGACAATGCATGACCGCAATAAGCAGGTTGAATTTATTATTGGCATTCCGCATAAGACTGAAATGAATGAGGTAAGCAACATTATAAAAAACGCATTGTTAAAAGACAATGCTATCATGGCAACACCTCCGTCAAATGTAACAGTGCAGCAGTTTACAGAGCGGGCAATTCAGCTTAAAATTGTTTTTTGGGTACACGATCTTTCAGAAGCCGGCACAGCAAGAAGCAATGCCATGATGAACATTTATGAAGACCTTGCTGCGGCCGGTATTCCACTCGCCTACCCTGCAACACCGATTGTTTAAAATAAAAGGGAGATTACAAAGTTGCTACGGGTATCATCGAGAAGTCGCTTCATCCGATAGCTATCGGATGAAGCGTGGTTAAGTGGTATAGCTTTCCTGTTCCGAGCTGTTACTACTATCAGTATAAACATGCCATATCAAAAAATCGCAGGCAATAGTAAGGAATGGACAGCAGGCAGAAGTGCGGCGCCCGTGGGTTTCACGGAAGTTACCTGCTATTTGTAGTACCTGCTTTGAAAACCCCGACAGGACGATGTTTTGCGGCCTTTTTGTTGCGTTTCCCACAGGATATCTTATCGAAGTGTAATAAAAAATCCTGCCCATGGCTATCAAAAAGGCCAACACAGTTTTTTTTGGTGTAGCAACACTATCTGCCGAAAAGAGATGGGTACCAACAAAGGGTAAAAAAATATCTCCAATTTTTATGGCGTTTCCACCTCAATTGTATTGCTGCTGCTGTTTGTATTTTACACCGCCATGATACTCTATTTCGGCACCGCCTTTACAAAAATACTGGCGCAGTATAAGCCGCAGGATTTTATAAAAGCAGTTTCACACAGCGAAACAGAAAACATCTTCACCCAACGTAACAAAGTACAATTTCACACAATTTAACAACGCAACGGTGTACACAGGAGGTTTTGTTACTGTTTTTGTCTTCTTCGTCTTCTTAGCGTTCGTTGTGTGAACAAACTGCTATTTGCACAGCTTATATATTAAAGCAAAAAAATATATCGGTTGAGCAATTTAGCTTGTAAAAAATGTGGCATGCTTTTTATAACAGGTATGTTTGATACTTTAAAACCTTAAACCACGTTCCTTTACTGCCCGTGAAGCAATTAAAATTAAAAATTTATGAAAAAGCTCCTTTATGCATTTGGAAGTCTCGTTCTTTTTATGGGATGTAAAAACAACAAGACCTCCATGGATACCAATAAAAACATGGTACTGGTAGATACCACCGGTCTTTCCAAAGGCAGCATATTAACAGACACAGCAAAAGCAAATCACCTTAAACCGGGTGTTACTTCCACAACCAGTTCAACAACTACAACCACCACCACTACAACTACTACAAGCAATGGAACGGTTAAGGCTCCTGCACATAAGTCATCCGGCAGCAGCAATAATACATCCACTGCTGCCGCACCTGCGCCAGATAATCGTGACAAGGGGTGGAGTGATGCGGCAAAAGGTACCGCCATTGGTGCTGGTTCCGGCGCCGTGATCGGTGCAGTGGTTAGTAAAAATAAAGCAGTGGGTGCAATTATTGGCGGCGTGGTGGGCGGCGGTACCGGCTATGCCATAGGCCGCTCAAGAGACAGGAAAAGTGGCAGGGTGGCACGTAAAAAGAAGAAGCATTAAATACAGTTTTAAGTAGCAATAAAATCTGCTGAAAGGCAGTTGAAGCTTTTGGGAACAGGTGTATTTTGCGAATGTTTGTATGTTATTAATGCAAACCTTCTTCATCGTTAGTATCCCGTTCTATCGTCCTTAAAGCTTTTGTCATTCCAAAAACGCGGTTGTAAATTCGTCAATCCCTGTATGAAAAAAAACGGGCTTACAAATATTAATATGCTTCCGGCAAACTGCATAACCCGGCCTTTACCGGGTTCCAATGAATGTACTTAAGTTTCTGCATAAAAACAGCAGGGGAGTACAACTCGATACCTAAAGAATTTCTTTCCCAGAACTGGTATGTTCTGTCTTTCGCATTCACCCTGAATTTATCCAACACCAGCAGCCTCTGCGATAGCTGGCTATTTTAAAGACATACCAACAGAAGCCTTGTGAATAAAAAAACTAATGGCTACATTAAATTATTCTACCAGCAGCGGCGAAGTTTATGCCATGCAACTAAATTAAACTGTTGCATAATTTTTAACCTGCTTTTATTGGTTTCTATTTTATTTAGTGACTTATGTTGGTGTATAAAAACCACAGGGAGAGAAAAGATTTTATCAGCCAGGTGTATTCAAGGTCGGGGTTTCACGGAGGTTACCTGTTGTTTGTGGTGTATGCTGTGAAAACCCCGGACTGAAGAAATTGAAGCTTTTTTTAGCTGCGGGCGGATAAAATTTTACTATGGTGGGTCGGATGCTCAATACTGATTCTAATTCCGGCCGGTAAATATAGTTCTTGACATCTTACGTATTGCTTTTTACCTTTATGGAAAAAGTGAACACTATGGCCAAACAAATAATAAAACCACTTATTATTGCTTTGTTATTAATCACATTGGCATCAATGCCCGCCTGCAAAAAAAGTGGGAAAGAATGTCCTTTACAAACTTATAATGTTGAATGCGCCCAAAGCTCAATTGACGAAGTCTTTGGAGGCTACAACACTAGTACACAACAATACACTATCCAAGCGAATTGTCCTGAAGATGCCAAAAAGATGGCAGAAGATATGAGTTATAATTTTGGTCAATCGTACAAGCGTTGCCATATAGTACCGTGATTAACTACTTCTGATTAACGTTTTTTTGAAGACTGTAAGTCTGGCACCTACCCAGTACAGCAGCGGTACCAGCATACAGTGCAAGCCCAGGATATATAAACGTGGTGGCAAAAACTTAAGGGATGTGCTTTATATGTGCAGCATGAATGCCATGAAAACCAATGTGGCCTGCAAAGCA
>JAYWAU010000411.1:0-3597 GCA_043782265.1 Ferruginibacter sp.
GAAATACTGTTGGCATTGCTGATGGTAAACTCTCTTATGCCAGGTCCGGTAATATTAAGCGCCAGTGAAGATTTTGCCCAATCAACATACTTTGAATAAACAAATTCAAAAGGCCAGTCTCCCTGTTGCAGATTAACAGCACCCCTGTTGTCTTTACTATTCAAAGCAAATACAGTATTGTTGTTTATTTTAATGGAACCACTGCCACCGGCAGTGTGCGCAATAAAATTATATTCACCAGGTTCATTGATGTGCAAAGTGCCTGTGTAGCGAACAAGGTATTCATTGTCTGGTAATCCTGTAATGTTGGTAGTAATATCAGGGACGTTTTTTTGTGTTATTGCTTTGATGCTTTTATAATCCGGTTCTTTTACAAATTTTCCTTTGTATAAGCTGGAGGTGATGACAGACAAAGACGGTTTTGCTTTATCATAACTGCTCACCACAATATTTCTGAAAGCCACCGCCCCGTGATCTCCCTGTATCCGCAATGCATCCGTTGCCACTTCATTGTTTTCAACAGCACCACGGGTAGGACCTGCGAGGGATACATTTTCCTGTATCAATACACCGTTTAATTCTACCCTTAAAATTTTGGCATTTTCAATTTTTGTGCTGCCTTCAAAACGGGGTGCCTGGAAAGTTATTTTTAAATGTTGCCAAAGGCCGGGTGCCCGGCTTACGTTCTGCCTGGGCGCATATCCTTCGTATCCTTTTTGTCCCTCCGGCTTTGTATCATCCCAACGTTCATAAATGCGCCCATTATCTCCTGAACGTGGATTCAGAACTCCCCAGCTATCCAGTAATTGCACTTCGTACCTGCCCTGCAAATAAATACCGCTGTTTGAACCTTTAGCCATCATGTAATCCAGTTCTATATCAAGATCACCATGTTTGAAATTTGTAAACAGGTCTTCCCTTGCTGCTGCTCCCGGTTGATTTACCAACACCCCTTTTCCGTTGCTGAAAATAAGGGTATCGTTTTTATTAAGATCAGCATTTACATCACCGGCAATATGCCAGTTGGCGCCTGCATTTTTAAAATCAGACAGGTTACTGAGATCAAGTTGCTTTTGTGCTGTTAATGTCTGCCAGGTTAAAAGTGTAATAAAAAGATGGATTGTTTTTACTGTACTGTTAGTTTTAATCATATCTGAAATTTATGGCTTGGGTTGTTACAGGCAAATTATAGCGCCTGCATTTTTAGCTTTTAAATGTATGGCAAAAATTGTTAGCAGTATCTTTTTTCCTGACAGGATATTTCCTGTTTTCTTGTTTTTGGTGTTTTTTGTAATGGATTGGATAAAAAATACCGGATTGATAAAATACCCATTTTGGAATCCGGACTCTGACTTTAAGAAGTTATTTACAATGCCTGTCAGTGTTATTTTTCAGCTTCCGTCAATCAAAAACACCATTCTCCTTGTAAAACCCTATCTTTATACGCCATATTTTATTTTACTTAAATATCCATCAACGGTAAGAAACTAATAACAATTAAATTTTTTTTATATGTACACGTATATTTGGAATAAATACTTACCGGTAATTAGAATTTTATTAAAAAAATCTGCTGCGGGTGACCAATTGCTAAGCCTTAACAGGGAAGATTTTGAAAGAGCCGGAACCGGTAGAAAAGCTGGCTATAAGTTTGTTATTGTTTTTACGGATGGTAAAGTAAGTAATGTAATCAGTGGTTCTGACCTCGCCAGTCACCTTGCCAGTGCAATGTTAGAAGATGCAGCAACAAAAGCTGTTTTACAAACCGGACAGTTTGAAGTGATATTGAATACAAAATTTCAGATCACTATAAAAAATACAACTCCTCAACCAGTTATAACAGAAGTTGCAGCAACTGTAGAAGCAGAGTAATTATTTGCATGTTGTTATAACAGAAGAAATACCATTATAAATTTAATTACCCATAATTATTTTGAAGTTTACAGATTTCGGTTTCGATGAAAGATTAATTGAAGGCATTGAAGCATCAGGATACAATGAAGCAACACCAGTTCAGGAACAGGTTATTCCCCTTGTTTTAGCAGGGAAAGATGTAATTGCGTCTGCACAAACAGGTACCGGTAAAACAGCAGCCTTTTTATTACCTCTCATTAACAACATTATTTCCAGTCCCCTCAATCACCACAGCATTACTGCGTTGGTTATTGTACCAACAAGAGAACTTGCCATACAAATAGCACAGCACATGGAAGGCCTTAGTTATTTTACTTCTGTAAGTTCTATTGCAGTTTATGGAGGTGGAGACGGAAATGCTTTTATTCAGGAGAAAAAGGCACTGAGTGTTGGAGCTGATGTAGTGATTTGTACGCCCGGTAAAATGCTTGCTCATATCAATATGGGGTATGTAAAATTCCAGGGATTAAAATATTTAATTTTAGATGAAGCGGACCGTATGTTGGATATGGGTTTTTATGATGACATTATGCGCATAATTGGAGCGCTGCCAGCAAAAAGGCAAAATCTTTTATTTTCGGCCACCATGCCACATAAAATAAGAGAAATGGCAAGAAGGATTTTGCACCAACCTGCTGAAATAAATATTTCTATTAGTAAGCCTAACGAAAAAATTATGCAGCTTGCCTATGTAGTGTACGATACTCAAAAAATTCCTCTTGTAAAATATTTGTTACTACAAAAAACTTTCTCATCGGTACTTATTTTTTGTAGCAGTAAAAACAGTGTAAAAGAATTGAACAGACAGCTTAAAAAAACGGGCCTGCCGGTAGATGAAATACACAGTGATCTTGAGCAGGATAAAAGAGAAGAAGTGCTGATGCATTTTAAAAGCGGCCGTCTGCAAATATTGGTAGCGACTGATATATTAAGTCGTGGAATTGATATTGATAATATCGGGTTGGTATTAAATTATGATGTACCGCATGACGGAGAAGATTATGTACACCGTATAGGCCGCACCGCAAGGGCTGCAGCAGAAGGCACTGCTATTACTTTTATAAGTGTGAAAGAACAAAGAAAATTTGCTGCTATCGAAAAATTGCTCGGTAAATCTGTACCAAAAGAACTTGTGCCGGCGCAATTTGGCGACGCACCTGCCTATACCCCAACTACATTTATACCAAGAGAAGTGGGTACTAAACATGGCAAAAAGCCATTGCACTTTAGCAGAAATTCACCGGCAAAAAGACCATTGTAAACAATACCGGAGAAGAAGTATTCTTCTTTTCTGCTTTCTTTAATGCATAAACACCACTCTGAAAGGGTTAGTTTATTGTAATGAAATATATTTGTATAAACGATACATTATTTCATCAACCTCAAATATATTATTTAGCCCGATTGAATACCTTAAAGGGGTTGGACCATTAAGGGGAGATATGCTGAAAAAAGAATTGGAAATCTTTACTTTTAAGGATTTGCTGGAATATTATCCATTTCGCCATGTAGACAAAACCAAGGTTGATACAATTGCTTCTCTCAATCCCGATACAGAATATGCACAGATTGCCGGCCGCTTAACGCACGTTGAATTAATTGGAGAAAAGCGCAGTAAGCGACTGGTGGCTTACCTGCAGGATGATACAGGCGAAATGGAACTGGTATGGTTTCAGGGAATAC
>JAYWAU010000412.1:0-3591 GCA_043782265.1 Ferruginibacter sp.
AGTGGCAATTATGTTTACGACCTTGGTAAGATTATCAGCATTGATTTGCCAAATGGTGCCGGCAAACTGGATGTGGGCGAAAATTCTACAGAAAACAGGTTATTTAAATTTTTATCAGACGCTACTGCAACTATCGATACGGTAAAAGGCAACTGGTTTGAATTTACCAATGTGAGATTTAATACAGGTGGAGCAAAGGTGGATTCAGCTTCTACAGCCCAATTAAAAAATATTGTTGCTATCAGCAATGCATTTCCAGCTGCTACTTTTAAACTGGGTGGTTATACAGATAATACAGGAGATTCTGTTGCTAACGTAACCTTATCTCAAAAACGTTCAGAAGCTGTTGTGGCCGAATTAAAAAAAATGGGTGCCGATGTTAAAGCTATTACGGGTGCAAAAGGTTATGGTCCACAATACCCAATTGGTGACAATACTACCGCTGAAGGAAAAGCACAGAACCGTAGGGTTGCAATCAATGTAAAATCTAAATAACAAGATCAATAATTATAAAATGCCTTCTGTAATTATTACAGAAGGCATTTTTGTTTTCTACTGAAAATAAATTATTAACAGCTTACGAAATTATTTTACACTGTAAGCACCTGCAAATTCTACAGCAAAATCTTCCAATTTTGTTTTACTTAAAACAGGATGGTTTTTCCAGTAATCTTCCTGCATCTTTCCTTCTCTAAGCGCTTTTCCCATGGTGGTGTAACTTTCTGCAAAAGTTTCTGAAAGCCCGGCTTTCTTCATGCCATCCAATGATTGTTCATCTGAAAAAACAACCCATGGAATACCAGGTTTATTAATAGCCGTACTTAACACAGCCGCAATATCTGACGTTGTTCTTTCATCTCCCGCAACGTATCTAACTGAAATTCCTGTAAAATTTAAAGCTAGTAGTTCTTCTGTGGCAGCAGCGGCAATATCATTGGTGTGAACCAACACTAATTTTTCATCCGTACCTCCATAATTACCACCCATTATATGCATGTTATTAATCAGCGGAATCATTCCAAACAAATTATACATGAAAAAGGAGGGACGAAGTATTTTTATATTTACATTATTTAACCGGTGCAATAGATCTTCATAGTCTGCTAATCCATCTACAGGACCTGCGCCATTACCCATATGTGCGCCGATACTGCTTAACACCACTACATTTTTTATTTTATTTTCCTTAATAGCAGTAATGTAATTACGGGCAACTATATTTTGGTAGTGCCTGAAGTTGTCAGTTACAAAATTGGGCGGTATCATGGTATAAACCGCATCTGCTCCGGCAAATGTTGCAGTCAAAAATGCCGCATCTTCCAATGAGCCAACGGCTATGGTTACCCCTTTATCAGTAAATGCTTTTAATTTGTCAGCATGACGGCCAATTACAGTTACCTGGTGACCTGCGCTTAATAATGATTCTGTTAACGGTGTAGAGATATTTCCTGCACCACCTGTGATTACGTACTTCATAATAAATTGTTTTAGTGTTATTTATTTGTATATACAAATATTGTGTGAAAAAAATTTAACTGGTCAACTTGTCGTTTAATTTATTAATGCTTTGTACCATTCTCCCCGTCTCTTCTACGCCTGCAATTACAGTGCAGTTTTTATAGAATTCATTCACGCAAATCCTCATTTTTGGATACAAATCCTTCGCTTTTGGAGTAGGATATACATTGGTTACTTTTCCTTCTACTGTACGAACCAGCAATTTTTGTGCCTCCAATTTTTCAATTAAACGGGTAATGGTACTAGGAGTCAGCTGCAATTCTTCAGCAAGTGTGCCGGGCTGCACACCGGGCTCTTCAATTACAGTTAACAGCAAATAAGCATGACTTGGAGAAAAGCCAATCTTTTTCCAACTTTCTATAGCCAGTTTTTCAACTTTTCGGGCCAGCGCATTGGCCGAAAAATATAGACATTTGCTGAATCTGCTGTTGGATGATTTCATTTACAGAGCAAAGATAAGAACCTTTTATTTGTATATACAAATATTATTTTTGATAAAGTTTCTAAATATATCTTTTGCTACGACAAATGAATAATCTTTGAAAAAAGGGAGTACTAAAAATTACCATTAGCTTCATTGGTTAATTGATTATTTTTACAACATGGCAAACCCGAATTTAAATACGGATGGCGAATCCTTAAGCCCTGCGGAAAAAGATTTTGAAAATAACATTCGTCCGAGTGAGATGGCAGATTTTTCGGGTCAGCCACAGACTATTGAAAACCTCCGTATTTTTATAAAGGCAGCTAAAATAAGAGGAGAGGCGCTGGATCATATTTTATTTCATGGTCCACCGGGATTAGGTAAAACTACATTAAGCAGAATTGTTGCCAATGAATTAGGGGTTAGTATCAAAGAAACCAGCGGACCAGTTATTGAAAAGCCAGGTGACCTTGCCGGTCTGTTGACCAATTTAGAACCCAATGATGTTTTATTTATCGATGAAATACACCGGCTTAGTAATGTAGTTGAAGAATACCTGTATGCAGCCATGGAAGATTACCGCATTGATATTATGATTGACAGTGGCCCCAATGCAAGAAGCGTACAGATTAACCTGAACCCTTTTACATTGATTGGCGCTACAACCAGAAGCGGTTTGTTAACGGCCCCTCTTTTATCCCGTTTTGGCATAAAATCAAGATTGGAATATTACAATGCTGCAACACTTCAAAAGATAATACTGCGTTCATCAGGAATATTAAATACTACCATCAGTACTGGGGCGGCGGATGAAATTGCAAGACGCAGTCGTGGCACACCGCGTATTGCGAATGGCCTTTTGAGAAGAGTGAGAGATTTTGCACAAGTATTAAATGACGGAGAAATTGATATTGGTATTACCCAGCATTCTTTAAAAGCATTGAATGTAGATGAACACGGGCTGGATGAAATGGATAACCGCATTTTAAATGCCATCATTGATAAATTTAAAGGTGGCCCGGTTGGTATTACTACAATCGCCACTGCCGTTGGTGAGGAACCCGACACATTGGAAGAAGTGTATGAACCATTTTTGATTCAGGAAGGATTTTTACAACGTACGGCGAGAGGCAGAGAAGCCACTGCAAAAGCTTACCAGCATTTGGGCAAAGTTGCTCCTAATAACGGTACCTTATTTTCCTGATTTTTTAAAGCTGTAAAGTGTTTAGAAAATATTTAATGCCATTATTCTAATGCTAGCATTTTAAATATTAAAAGATTGAAATAATATTGGGAAGGTAAATATTGCAATAATTAATTCTTTCTTGTAGTTCGTTTATTAAGCCCTACTAGCATATCTGTGTTGCCGGGAGATAAAAGAAAACAAAAATCAGATTATTAAATTGATATTCAACTATTTAATAATTTATTAATTATTTAAATCTACATTTCAAAACACACAAGATTTCCTAAAATAGTTATCCAAAAATTTGCATTGTATTCTATAAGCCCCTATCTTCGTTTCGGTTTTTCATAGGATATTGGATTTTAAAGCGGGACTAGATTTCTATCTTGGTCCCTTTTTTATTTTTGCATTTCGCCCTCCTTATTGAAATGAATTTTTTTTTCCGCTTGTAAATAGTCTGTTA
>JAYWAU010000413.1:0-3584 GCA_043782265.1 Ferruginibacter sp.
ATGAAAACATCTATGAAGTGGGCTTTTGTTCTTGGCTTCCTTGGCTTTGCAACATCATTCGGTGCTCATATTGTTGCAGTAAATCTTCCATTTTATGCAGAGAAAGTTGGCATCGGTTTAACCATGATTGGTTTACTCATTGCCATTTATGATTTTGCGGAGATAGTTGCAAAGCCTGTATTTGGTGGCTTGGCAGATAAAAAGGGAATGAAGAAAGCCTTATACCTCGGTATCATTATTTTCATTCTTGCTTCACTGTTATATCCATTTGTACCACCAAAATTTTTAATAGTAGTTAGATTTTTACAGGGGTTGGGAGGTGCTGCATTATCAGCAGTATCACTTGCAATGGTAGGTACGTTGTACAAAGACAACAAGGGAAAAGCGTTCGGGATTTACAATGCGATTAAAGGTTTAGGTTATGTTGTTAGTCCAATTATTGGCGGCGCAATTGTGATGCAGTCAAGTTTTGCAGGCATCTTTTATGCCTGCGCAGGAATAGGATTAATAGCATTGTTACTTGCTTTTACATTACCCGCTGATAAACAAAAAGCGGCAGGAGCATTTGATGATGACGATGATGATTTTTCTTTTAAGTCACTCTTTGGTGTTTTTAAAAACAAGACGTTGATGCCTTGGTTTTTAATCATTGTCATCAACATGTTTTTTGTAGGTATTCTCTTTGGTTTCTTGCCTGTTCGCATTCATGAGTTAGGATATAACGCTTTTAATACCGGACTGCTTTTATCTGTAACAACCATTTCTTACTTAGTAATTCAACCCGTAGCGGGATGGCTTGCTGATAAATTTAATCAGGTACTTATACTTCGTATAGGAATGTTATTATCCATTCTTTCAACAGCAGCAATACCTTTTGTAACAGGACCGCTTTTAATTATTACCTGCATTATTGCAGGCATAGGCATTGGCGTGGTATGGACAAATACAGATACTCTGGTAAGCAATCTTGCAAAGGAAAATGAAATGGGTGCAACAATGGGAGCAGCTGGTTCTTTCAAAGAATTAGGAGATATGATTGGTCCTTTGATGATGGGTGCAATTTCACAGGCATTAGGCTTACAATGGGGCTTTGTGATTTGTGCGGTGTTGGGGGGTATAGCATTACTGGTAACAATAATGGTAGCTAAAAAACCAAAAGAATTGACAGCAGAATAGCCATGTTTTCTGTTTCATTAAATAATAAATCTCATGAACTTCTTTGACAGAATAATTCATTTCTCCATTTACAATAAGTTGACGATTGGTTTCTTAACACTTGCTTTAATCATTTGGGGAGTTTATTCAGCCGCACACTTACCAATTGATGCACAGCCGGACATAACAAATAACCAGGTGCAGATAAGTACCCTTGCAACCACACTTGGCGCACAGGAAGTAGAACAATACATAACAGCACCGATTGAATTGGCTATGGCTAATATTCCAAAGGTTGTTGAAAGCCGTTCTATTTCACGTTCCGGTCTCTCTGTAATTACAGTTGTCTTTGATGATAAAGCAGATATTTATTGGGCGAGGCAACAGGTAGCAGAACGCTTAAAAGAAGCGGAAGAAAATATACCCAAAGATGCTGGTAAGCCCTCTATGTCCCCTGTTTCAACGGGGTTGGGAGAAATTTATCAATATGTATTAAAGCCAAAGCCAGGTTACGAAAATAAATATACAGCCACAGATTTAAGAACTATCCACGATTGGATTGTTGCAAGACAGTTAGCAGGTACTCCGGGAGTAGCAGAAATAAACGGCTGGGGAGGTTTTGTAAAACAGTATGAAGTAGCAATAAATAATGAGCAACTAAATGCAATGGGTATAACCATACCGGAATTATTTACAGCACTGCAAAACAATAATGAAAACACAGGCGGCTCTTATATTGAACAACAAAACAATGCTTATTTCATAAGAGGCTTAGGGCAGGTAACATCTTTGAGTGATATAGAAAAGATAGTGGTAAAAAATATAAACAATCATCCCGTATTAGTTCGTGATGTGGCTACAGTTCAATATGGTACTGCAACACGATATGGTGCTGTAACCTATAACGGCAAGGGTGAAGTAGTGGCAGGAGTTGTTTTAATGTTGAAAGGTGAAAACTTTAATGATGTAATTAAACGTGTAAAAGAAAGAATGGGGCAGATACAAAAATCATTACCTGAAGGTGTAGTGATAGAGCCATTCATTGACAGAACAGAATTAGTAGGTAGAGCAATTGGTACAGTAAAGAAGAACTTAATTGAAGGTGCATTAATAGTAATTTTTGTACTGGTTCTTTTCCTTGGAAATATTAGGGCAGGCTTAATTGTAGCATCGGTTATTCCCCTTGCTATGTTGTTTGCCATTTCCATGATGAAACTTTTTGGAGTATCAGGAAACCTTATGAGTTTGGGAGCTATTGATTTTGGATTAATTGTAGATGGCGCTGTTATTATTGTTGAAGCGTCATTGCATCATCTTTATAACAGGAAAGACAAAAGAGTTTTAACGAAAGATGAAATGAATGATGAAGTATTTCATTCAGCTTCCAAAATAAGAAACTCCGCCGCCTTTGGTGAAATAATAATTCTTATAGTTTATTTACCGATCCTTGCATTAATAGGCATTGAAGGAAAAATGTTTCGTCCAATGGCAGAAACAGTTGCCTTTGCAATAGTAGGGGCATTCCTGCTTTCACTTACTTATGTGCCAATGATAAGTGCTTTGTTTTTAAGTAAGAAGACAGAACACAAACGAAATATTTCAGACCGGATCATGAGTGCTATTCAGCGATTTTACTTACCAATATTGAACGCTTCTTTTAAAATAAAAAAACTCATCGTTGCCATTTCTATTGCTTTACTCGTAGCTACTTATTTTTTATTCAAAGGCTTAGGAGGTGAATTTATTCCAACATTGGAAGAAGGTGATTTTGCGGTAGAAGTTCGCTTAGCGCAGGGTACATCATTATCACAAAGCATAGAACTATATAGCAAGGTAGAAAAAATATTGAGGCAAAGGATACCTGAAATAAAACAGGCAATTACAAGAATTGGCACAGCAGAAATACCAACAGACCCTATGCCTATTGAAGGCGGCGATATGATGCTTGCCATGAAACCAAAGGATGAATGGACAACAGCCGGTACACAACAAGAAATGATAGAAAAAATTGAAAAAGCATTAGCGCTTATTCCTGGTCTTGCTGGTGAAGTTTCACAACCAATGCAAATGCGTTTCAATGAATTAATATCAGGAGTGAAACAGGATGTTGCCATAAAAATATTTGGCGATAATATTGATGAATTGGTAAGCCAGTCAAATAAGGTTGCATCACTCATAAGTAAAGTTGATGGAGTAACAGAACCTTATGTGGAAAAAGTGAGTGGGCTTCCGCAAATACTTGTTGAATATAATCGTGAAAAAATTGCTCAATATGGTTTAAGCATTTCTGATGTAAATATGATACTCAAAACTGCTTATGCCGGTAATGTTGCAGGAGTAGTATTTGAAGGAGAAAAACGTTTTGATATGGTGATACGACTTCAAAAAGAATTGAGGCATGATATGACCGACATAGAAAATTTGTATGT
>JAYWAU010000414.1:0-3573 GCA_043782265.1 Ferruginibacter sp.
AATACCTCTTGCCGGTCCTGCAATTGAAATATAACCCTGCACTTTTACCTTTTGTGCTACCAGCATACCTATTAGCGACCCTTCGCTATGCCCGGCAATAAAAATTCTTTTTACCTGTTTCTTGGTTTTTAATAGCTGAACCCATTGTACTGCATCATTTACATAATCATCAAATCGCAAATCAGCTTCATTTTTACCGGCTTCCATACTTTTTGCAATGCCTCTTTTATCATACAGCAGCACACCAATATTTTCATTGGCAAGCGCTTCGGCAATCATTTTATAACTATTGGCTGCTACTCCCATGGGGTTATTACCATAGCGGTCAGTAGGGCCGGAGCCTGCTATTATCAACAAAACCGGATAACTGCTTTTTCCGGCAGGAGTAAATAACGAGCCTTGAATAATGCCTGTGGCAGTGTTTAAGGAAATACTATCTTCCTTCGGTTGGGCAAATGAGTAAACTTGTAATAGCAGCAACAAAAAGCAAAAAATTATTTTCATAACGATTTTTTAATAATGGCCCGATGGCAACATTTACAATGAATAGTATTTTGGGAAAACTTATACAAAGTTAAGAAATGGACATTTGCCTATTTAAAAGAAACAGTAAACAGGCGGCTAATGCTTAATAGAAATACAATAATTTGGATAATAAAAAAAACTATTTTTGCTCCCCATTCTTCTTTATTGGCAAAATAAAACAACTTATACAATTACAGTATTAAAATAATTAATTATGAACAAAGGACCCGTTTCAACTTTTATAGAACACCACTACCGCCACTTTAATGCCGCCGCCTTAATGGATGCTGCTAAAGGTTATGTAACGCATCTGGAAGCCGGCGGTAAAATGATGGTAACGCTTGCCGGGGCAATGAGCACAGCAGAGTTGGGATTGAGTTTGGCCGAAATGATACGACAGGATAAAGTGAGCATTATCAGTTGTACAGGTGCTAACCTGGAAGAAGATATCATGAACCTTGTAGCGCACAGCCATTACAAAAGAGTGCCTAACTATCGTGATTTGAGCCCGCAGGAAGAATGGGATTTACTCGAAAATCACTACAATCGTGTAACGGATACCTGCATACCCGAAGAAGAAGCATTTAGAAGATTGCAACAGCACATTCATAAAATTTGGAAAGATGCAGATGATAAAGGCGAACGTTATTTTCCACATGAGTATATGTACAAAATGTTGCTGAGCGGCGTGCTGGAGCAGTATTATGAAATTGATCCTAAAAACAGCTGGATGCTGGCAGCAGCGCAAAAAAATATTCCGATTGTAGTACCCGGCTGGGAAGATAGTACTATGGGAAATATTTTTGCCAGTTACATTATCAAAAATCAGTTGAAGGCTACTACAATGAAGAGTGGTATTGAATACATGGTGTGGCTGGCAGATTGGTACAGAAATAATTCTTCGGGGAAAGGAGTTGGATTTTTCCAGATCGGTGGGGGCATTGCCGGCGACTTTCCTATCTGCGTTGTGCCGATGATGTACCAGGACCTGGAGTGGCATGATGTTCCTTTCTGGAGCTATTTTTGCCAGGTGAGTGATTCTACTACTTCTTACGGATCTTACTCCGGTGCTGTTCCCAATGAAAAAATTACCTGGGGAAAACTGGATATCAATACACCAAAGTTTATTGTAGAAAGTGATGCAACAATTGTTTGTCCGCTGATTTTTGCGTGGATATTAGGTTGGTAAAATTATTTATAGCATAATAAAAAACTTCAGCAAATTTTGGCTGAGGTTTTTTATTGAACGACATTACATAGTGCAATATTCTAAGTGAAAATATGAAACTGTTGCTTTTCAGAATGATTTATGCTGATGTAATAAAATTATGATAAAAGCAAGTATTCAACTCACCACTTCTCTCTTCACTCCGGGTATATCCATCACCAGGTTTTCTCCATAAGCATTGGCAGGTGTTTGATAGCCTGGTATAAAATTACCATTCAATATTTTTTGTACAATAATCAAGGAGCTGTGTGCAGTTAAAGTATATCCTTCAGGAGCACTAAGCCGCACGGTAATTTTTTTACCCGTAGTATTGGTTGCCTGTCCCCAAACCAGGCTGGTGGCATTGCTTCGCTGTTCTTCATCAGGGCCTGCAGCCCGCTGATTAATTTTCTTTTTTATATAATTACGTACCAGGTCGGTACGGAGCAGCCAGTTAAACAATGATTGCAGTTTTAAGAAGTTATATACTTTAGGGGAGACCCCGGTGTAGGTTTCTATATTTGGTATGCCGGTAGTAAAATAAGCAGTAGAAATATCTCCCCATGGAATGCTCATTACAAATATTTTTTTAATTCCAAAATCAACCCACATTCCTTTTTGTCCCAACCGTGCAGGAATTATTTTCCCTCCTTTTCTTACTGAACCACCTTCTCCAATTTTATCAGTTATAGTAGTTGCAGTACCATGAGAAATGCTTCCACCCAACGTGGCAAAAGCCAATTGCAGCGCAACTGCATCTGGCAACTTGTTTTTTAATTGTAAGGCAACACAATCGGTTGGCACCACATCAAATCCTGCACCTGGCAATAACATGATGCCTGCTTTTTTTGCTGCTTCATGATATAGCTTTATCATTTCAAATACGCCGATATCACCATTAATATCTACATAATGAGTGCCTGTAAGTAAACAGGCAAATATCATTTGTTTAGCCGTATGGTCAAAAGGACCAGCTGCATGCAGCACAACTTTAACTTCTCTTAATACGGCCACCAATGCAGCACTATCATTCATTTCAAAAATTCTGTAAGGTAGCTGCAGTTTAGTAGCCAAAGGTTCAATTACTTCTTTTCTTCTTCCTGCAAGAATGGGTTGCAAATTATATTTGCTGGCTAGGCGGGCAATTAATTCTCCCGTATAACCATTGGCCCCGTATAAAAGAAATGTGTTTGGTTGCATCATTAAATGTACAAAAGAAGTCGAATATTTTTAATTTTTCCTAAACAGCTTCCAAAAATTTACATAAGGAAAGGAGTAATAAAATTAGCGTGTTTACTAAATGGATAATTGTAAAATGATGGGCATTTAACCAATCGGATAACCTACCTACATAGCCTTACTTTCGCCCCAATATTTAATTGCTTTTTTTATGGGTGTAAATATTGGTTTTAGTTAAAACGAAAATGATGCGATCCTCTTCTTTTTAATAACAATAAGGGGATCAAAAAAATGCCAAAACTTATTAGAAGGCTTTTAATCAATAAAAAAGTTATAATTTAAGCATCTTAAAAAAATAGCAGTGAAGTATTTAAAAGTATTGTACGTGCAGGTGCTCATTGGCATTGCAGCAGGCGTTGTTGTGGGTTATCTTTTTCCAGAATTTGCTTCTACCGCCCAACTCATTAGCGAAACATTTATCAATATGATCCGGATGGTGATTACACCGGTCATCTTTTTCACTATAGTGGCAGGTATTGCAGGGGCAGGCGAATTAAAGAAAGCAGGAAGGATTGGCGGTAAAGCCATTCTTTATTTTGAAATAGTTACTACCGCAGCACTCGTAATTGGATTAATAGTTGGTAACCTTGTAAAACCCGGTG
>JAYWAU010000415.1:0-3567 GCA_043782265.1 Ferruginibacter sp.
GCAGGTAGAAGCCTGTGTTGCCATATCAGGTTTTTATAAAAAAATACAACAACATGATTCTGCCATTTATTATGCAAATAAAGGTCTTGTGGCAGCCAAAACAATTGCATATGGAGTGGGAATATACAAAAACAGTAGATTACTGGCAGAGGAATATGAACAATCAAACATTGAGAAAGCACTTTATTACCGGAAAATTTACGACAGTACAAACGAAAAAATGTTTGGTGCAAAAAAAGTACAGGATCTTCAAAGAACATTAGCGGAAGAACAACGCCGTCAACAACTGATTCAGCAGGAGCAATTTGAAAAAGTAAGCCGTCTGAAGCAGTATGGATTTATCGCTGGATTGGCGATCATGCTTTTGATAGCATTTTTTCTCTACAGAAATAACCTGCAAAAAAAGAAAGCAAATATTTTACTTCAATCTCAAAAAGAAAAAGTTGAAAGCACGTTACTTGAATTGAAATCCATGCAAGCGCAACTCATCCAATCCGAAAAAATGGCTTCGCTTGGTGAACTCACCGCAGGCATTGCCCATGAAATACAGAACCCGTTAAACTTCGTGAATAATTTTTCTGAAGTGAATAAAGAATTGCTTACCGAAATGAATGAAGAAATTGAAAAAGGAAACCTGGAAGATGTAAAAGCAATTGCAAAAGATGTTTTAGACAATTCCGAAAAAATAAACCATCACGGCAAGCGTGCGGCTGACATAGTAAAAGGCATGTTGCAACACTCACGTGCAAGCAACGGACAAAAAGAACCAACAAACATCAATGCACTGGCAGATGAATATTTGCGGTTGGCCTATCATGGCCTTCGTGCAAAAGACAAATCTTTCAACGCCACATTAAAAACAGATTTTGATGAAAGTATTGGTAACATCAACATTATTCCGCAGGATATTGGAAGGGTATTATTGAACCTTTATAACAATGCGTTTTATGCGGCCCCCCTGCCCCCCGAAGGGGGGTTCTCAGAACCTGCATATAAACATGAGCCAACTATTTGGGTAAGTACAAAAAAACAGGGTGATAAAGTTTTAATCAGTGTAAAAGACAACGGGCCTGGCATTCCTCAAAAAATAGTAGATAAAATTTTTCAGCCATTCTTTACAACAAAGCCAACCGGGCAGGGAACCGGCCTTGGTTTATCATTGGCATATGATATTGTAAAAGCACATGGAGGAGAGTTGAAAGTAGAAACGAAGGAGGAAGAAGGAAGTGAGTTTATAATTGTACTGCCAGTATAAGGTGAGGATTGCAGAGGCGTAACCTGGATTTGATTTTGTAGTCCCGCCTAAGGCGGGAGATTTCAATCCGTTGCAAAGAACAAGCGAAATAAAAATGAGAGCCGTAGGCCTGCCTACCGGTAGGCAAGCTCGGCACATATAAATAAAAACAATTAAAAAAAGAGGATTGGACAAATCCAGAATTGAATTTCGGATTTGTCCAACACAAAATAATAACCGTACCTATGCAACGGAGGAAATAAGTAGTTAAAATTCTTTTAAACCAACAACATGGCAAACAAAAAAGAAAAACCGCAGCAATTACCAAATGAGGAATCCGATAGCTATCGGATGCAAAAAATGCTGGCAGAAAAATCGGCTGCATTGGAGTTGATGCAACGGGAAGCTGCCATTGAAGCGGCGTTGGAAAAAGTGCGTGCAAGAACGATTGCGATGCAAAAAAGTAATGAGCTTTCAGAAACAGCTTATATCCTTTTTCAGCAGTTTAAAGATTTAGGTGAAGATCCTATTCAAATTACCATCGGCATTTTTAATGAAGATGAAAAAGTGATAAAGTTCTATATAACAGGATTTGATGGAAGTGGTTCAAAAATAGACCAGGCTTACAACATGGATATTAATGAACACATTTTATTGCATAAAATATATACCGCCTGGAAAGAGCAAAAAAAATCTGTGGTTGTAGAACTTGCTGGAAAAGAACTGAACGATTGGTTTGCTTACAGGAGCAGGATAGCTGGACTTACTGAGACTGTTATATTCAGTGCAGACGATAGAAGGTTTGTAAGTGTTGGCTTTTTTTCAAAAGGAATGATCTCTTTTTCTAAACCTGGCCGAATACCAGAGGAACCAATTAAAATATTAGAAAGATTTGCCACGGTTTTCGAACAAACCTATACCCGCTTTCTCGATTTACAAAATGCCGAAGCACAGGCAAGAGAATCACAAATACAACTGGCACTGGAGAGAGTTCGTGCAAGAACGATGGCCATGCAAAAGAGTGATGAACTGGCTGAAGTTGCCACCGTATTATTCCAACAAGTGAAAGCATTGGGAGTGTCCCAATGGACCTGCGGATTTAGCATCTTTGAAATTGATGACAAAGAATTTACATGGTATCCCGGTAGTGCTGATGGTGATATTCTGCCATCCATCAAAATTCCGTTAACGGAGCACCAGGTTTTTATCCAATTCAATGAATCAAGAAAGAGAGGTGAAGAACTTTACGTGAATGAAAAAGGAGGTGAATTTCAAGCTGACCATTACAGGTATATGCGATCACTTCCGGGCGGAGAAGAAATGTATCAAAATAATCTGAAGGTCGGCTTAACATTTCCTACTTTTCAAATCGATCATCTTGCTAATTTTTCACACGGCAACCTGGTGTTCATTACTTATGAGCATTTTCCTGAAATGCATGATGTCTTTAAACGCTTTGGAAAAGTTTTTGAACAAACCTATACCCGCTTTCTCGATCTGCAAAAAGCAGAAGCGCAAGCAAGGGAAGCGCAGATTCAACTGGCAATGGAAAGGGTTCGTGCCAGAACGATGGCTATGCAAAAAAGTGATGAACTCGCCGATGCGGCATCATTATTATTTAAGCAAGTAAGTGATTTAGGTATTAAACTCTGGTCAACCGCTTTTCAAATCTGGAATGCTGATGACATCTCAACTACTGCATGGGGAAGTGCACCGGATGGAAGCATGCAGGCACCTTTCAGGTTGCCGTATAATGAAGACATTTTCTTTAAACAGATTTATGAAGCCAGACAAAGTGGAAAAGATTTTTTTGTGATGGAATCAAGTGGCAAAGAATTGGAAGACACCTATCATTACATGTTCAATCTTCCCGGTGTAAAAAAATATTTTGACGATGCACAGGATTTGGGTTTTCAGGTTCCAAAATATCAAATTACACATTGCGCATTTTTTTCGAATGGCTACCTGATGTTTATTACCTATGAACCCGTTCCTGAAGCACATGATATCTTCAAACGTTTTGCAAAAGTTTTTGAACAAACCTATACCCGTTTCCTTGATCTGCAAAAAGCAGAAGCCCAGGCAAGAGAAGCACAGATTGAAGCGGCATTGGAAAAAGTCAGAAGCAGAACAATGGCCATGCAGCGAAGTGAAGAATTACCTGAAGCAGCGAACAATCTTTTTTTGCAGGTACAAGCATTAGGAATACCAGCATGGAGTGCCGGTTATTGTATCTGGGATGAAGATAAAAAAGGCATTACGCTTTGGATGAGCAGCGAGGGTGTTATGCAACCATCTGCCCATGCACCTTGTACAGAAGACCCATCATTTAT
>JAYWAU010000416.1:0-3552 GCA_043782265.1 Ferruginibacter sp.
TTGAAAAAAGTAATTTAACGATAGCTGCCGTTCCATCTGGAGAACCATCATCAATAATTAAAACATGAAACTGTTGATTCAATTGAAAAACTGCATCAATAATGAAGGAGATATTCTCCTTTTCGTTGTATGTTGGTATGATAACTAATTTTTCCAAATCTTTATTGATGTACTTTAATACGAAAGTACAATTTGTACATAATATTTCAATTATGATCTTCTTTAAAAAGGGCTGTTTAGTTGTTTTTTAACAAGGTTCTGTTTAATATTTCTGTCAATTTCTTCTTAGTGTGCAGGGGAAAATCGCCTCTCATCATCCAATCGTAATATTGTGGTTCAGCTTTTAGTACATCAACAACGGGACGTCCTTTGTGTTTTCCAAAGTTAAAAACCTCCACACCTTTTTCATTGAACAAAAAACGACGGGCATAATCAACAATCTTTTCTTCGCCTATAGACCCTAAAATAGTATCTACGGAATTACCTAACTGCGGATAGCGCTTTATCTGCGACAGCAATACATCAATGGTGGCATTAACATCGGCTTCGGCACTATGGGCATCTATCAATTCTTTTTCGCAATAATATTTATACGCGGCAGTTAACGTACGTGGTTCCATTGTATAAAAAATATGTTGCACATCCACCATTCTTCTCGTGCTTAAGTCTACTTCCATACCAGCACGTAAAAATTCTTCCATCAACATGGGGATATCAAAACGGTTGCTGTTGTAACCACCCATATCGCAATTTTCGATAAACTGCTTTAACTCATTTCCTGCCTGTTTGAAAGTGGGTGCATCTTTTACCATTTCATCTGTTATGCCATGGATAGCCGTAGTTACTTCGGGAATAGGCATTTGAGGATTGATTAGTTTTCGCTTTACCTGCCTGGTGCCATCGGGCAAAATTTTAATCATTGCTATTTCTACAATTCTGTCGGTAGAAAGGTTTACACCGGTAGTTTCTAAATCAATAAAGGCAATTGGGCGAATTAATTGTAAAGACATTGAGGAAATTTTTGGTTGCTTTATACTGGTTATTATAAAATAAAATATCAATAAATACAATTTGTGAGATTACTTTTTCGTTACAAACTGGTTATTAAAATACTGAAGGCAAGTTAAGATTTTAATAATGAAAAAATACGGCTCATATGTTGTTAAAGCAAGTTTTGTATCTTTATTTTTTAATTAGTTTTAATAAATCAGCAAAATCACCAAAATGAAAAAAATTATTTTACTAACATTAATTACGCTTGTTACTGTTATTGCCTTTACTTCCTGCGGAGCAAGCAGAAGAGGAACAGGTTGTCCAATGACAGAGGGTATCATTCACTAAGCGGTTATTTACAAAAGAATATGAACTGGATTGAAATTACTAACTCGTCGCAATTAAGTGACGTTAAAAATTTGTCGAAGGCTAAACCGCAACTTATTTTTAAACATAGTACACGCTGTTCTATTAGCAGTATGGCTAAAAGCCGGTTAGAGAGAGGATCAGAACCAGAAGGGATAGATTTTTATTATCTTGACCTTATTAAACACAGAGATATTTCTCAACAGGTTGCATCAATATTTGATGTAAGCCATGAGTCACCGCAAGTTCTTCTGATTAAAAATGGAGAATGTGTTTATGATGAAAGTCATTCAGGCATTACAATGGACGAAATTGTAGAGCAGTCTGAAGCATAAATACCATTATTTACTTTCAAATGTAACTACTCAAGGGAAGGTACTCGTTTGCATTTCTTCCTGCTGTATTCTCCCCGAATAGATCAATTGCTTTTTTAATGCTTTTTCCAACCTGAGTTTTATTCTTAAGAAAATTTTCACAGTGACAATAAAAATCCTTTTAACAAATCTACTTCTGCTGCAATTTTAGTACTCTTTTTTTCAAGTAACAATTGTTGCTGAACGGGTTCAGGAATTGGCACTACTTCTCCAATAACAGGTTCAACCACATCATAAAATTTTACCGGATGGGCGGTTTCCAAAACAATCCCTTTTTCTACTGGATTATTTTGCAAATATTGTTGTAGTGCTAGGTAACCCACCGCACCGTGAGGATCTAATAAATACCCTTCGGTTTGATAGACTTTTTGTAACGTATCTTTTGTTTCCTGGTCAGAAATACTACAGCTGCTTAATACTTTTTTAAGATTAACAAACTGGTGTTGAAAAATTTCGAGAATACGAATAAAGTTGCTTGGATTGCCCACATCCATTGCATTGGAAATAGTAGCTACAGCTTTTTTAGGCTCGTATTTTTCTGTTTGCATAAAGTTGGGCACAATATCATTGGCATTACAGGCTGCAATAAAATGCTTTACAGGCAAGCCTGAAACATGTGCCAAAATTCCCGCACATATATTGCCAAAATTACCACTCGGCACTGCGATTACCGGTGGATTATTTTTTAGTGACCATTGCTTATAAGCAAAGAAATAATAAAACTGTTGTGGCAACCATCTTGCAACGTTGATTGAATTGGCGGAGGTAAGAAATAATTTTTCATTCAACGATTCATCAGTAAATACCTGTTTTACCATTTGCTGGCAATCATCAAAAGTGCCTGCCACTTCAAGCGCATGAATATTTTTACCCAGCGTGGTTAATTGTTTTTCCTGAACGGAACTTACTTTACCGGAGGGATACAAGATAACCACATCAACACCATTTACATCATAAAAACCATTGGCTACTGCCCCGCCTGTATCGCCAGATGTTGCTACCAATACAGTTACTTTTTTCGAAAAATCTTTTACAAAATAACCAAGACAGCGACTCATAAATCTTGCACCAATATCCTTAAACGCAAGTGTAGGACCATGATACAACTCTAATGAATAAATAGCATCAGTTACTTTTACCAGCGGAATATCAAAGTTGATTGTTTCGTTAACAATCCTCCTAAGGTCAGCTTCCGGAATAGTATCACCTACATAAGGTTTGATTACCTGGTAAGCAATTTCTTCATTAGAATAACTGGTAATATTTTCTATAATCTCCTTTGACAAAATGGGTATGTGTGCCGGAAAGTACAATCCCTTATCCGGTGCCTGTCCGTTTATAGTAGCTTGTCTAAAATCTACTTTAGGTGATTGATGATTGGTACTGAAGTATTGCATTTTATTGAGTGATAAGTTATAAATGATGAGTTATGAGTTGTGCTTAAGATATTAAGACACTACAAACAGTATCAATAAAAATCTATTAGCCTTAGTAAGTCAACGAAATAAAAAAGTAAATTGCGAATTGAAATAATTACTAATTATCAATTATTAATTATTTTAACCCCTGTTTGATTAATTGTTGTAACATAAGTATGGTATGCCAAACCTATTTTGTTGTAAATTTCTTTCATCACATTTTCTACTGCGATGGCTGTTTGTTGATCTTTACTCAACATAAAAATAGATGGCCCAGAACCCGAAATACCACCGCCCAATGCACCAGCTTCTTTACATTTCAATTTCACTTCATCAAAGCCTGGAATTAAAATACTTCTCACCGGTTCAATGATCACATCCTCTAAAGAACGGCCAATGAG
>JAYWAU010000417.1:0-9827 GCA_043782265.1 Ferruginibacter sp.
AATAACCTGCCATGATCATAGGTTTCCATTTTTATAAATTTTTCGCCTGATGCGTAGTATTTCCATTCGCCGTGTGGTACACTGTATTGCTCTGCCTGCACTATTTTGTAACTGGCTACTTCATTGTTCCCCTGTCCGTAAACAGGTATGGTATCATACGGTGCATCAGGATTGTATCCTTTCCATTCCTCGTGTCTGAGCAAATCTCCTAAAAAAGAAAAGTATTCCTGTACTCCATCCTTTCCTCCAAATTTGTAATTTTCAATTGCAAGAATATCACCGGTGGCACTGTACTTGCGCCATGGACCGATTTTTTTATCATCTTTATAATACCCTTCCTCTTCGTAGCCGGGCTCTCCTCTTAACTCTGCTACGGTAACTACCCATTTTCCCTGTTTTAGATTTTTCTTATCCACTATATTGATCGTGTCGCCCTTTACAGATATCAGGAAAGATTTGTATTGCGCAGATGCTGTAAAACCAACAGTGAAGAGTGCCACTGTAAAACAAGCAAATCGAATAATTTTATATTGAATATTTTTCATACTGTAGATTTTGTAGATATGGCTTTCTTTGCAAATTTACCCTTTTGTATACACAACTGGCGATTGGAATTTTTTTTAACATCTGTTACACAATAAGCTTTTGTAACAATTAAACAGATTGATTAACGCAAACAATCCTCTTATATTTTGCCAGTGAACAATCTGCACTCACATTTGCTGAAACTATCATGTATACTCCGCTTCAATTTACATAAATAAACTTTCAATAAAAGCCAATCAATTACTAAGGCAATGCAAAAGCGATAATTTTATTTCCTTTCGGGGTACCTAATTTTTCACCGCCACAAGCTATTACAATATACTGTTTACCATTAATACTGTACATGGCAGGCGTAGCAAAGGAAGCAGCAGGCAATTTTGTTTGCCAGATTAATTTGCCGGTATATTTATTAAATGCCCTGAACATACCATCCTTTGTAGCAGCAATCAAAATCAATCCATTTTCTGTTACAATCGGGCCACCATAATTCTCGCAACCGGTTGGTTTGGTATCCTGGTCAGGCAAGCCGGGAGTGATGCCCAATGTTGTTTGCCAAAGAAATTGCCCGGAGTTTAAATCAATCGCAGTAAGGGTGCCCCATGGAGGTGTAATGGCAGGCAATCCCTTGTCGTCTAAAAATTTGGGGTAACCCGTATGTACAAATTTATCGGCTGGCACTTTTGATAGATTAGCAGAAGCCGCTTCTTTTTTTTCTATCCCAAATAAAAATTCAACCAGTTGTTGTTTATCTTCTTTTGATATACCGGACACACCGGGCATTTTTCCCTTTCCGTTACTGATAACCTGGGTTACGGTTTGCTGTGTTAGTTTTTGTGCGATGCCTGTAAGGTTTGGATAACCGCTTGTGCTATTGCCTTCCCGCTCTTTACCATGGCAGGCTGCGCAATGTGCTGTATACAATTGATTACCGATTGATTTTGGCGCACCGCCTATACTTCTGCCCATGCCCGCAGCAAATTTTTCCTGCGTGGCTACTTTTAAAAACCAGGCCATTTCCGTTGCGTTTACATACAAAATTCCTTTGTAAGGATCAGCCGCTGCACCGCCATATTCTGCACCGCCATCATAACCCGGCAACAACAATACGTTATTGGTATCGGGTGGTGCAAATAATCTTTTATCGGCAGCTATTAATATTTTTTTGAGCTCTTCTTTATTGTTGGCGAAGGGACTAATATCGTTTTCAGTTAACTCAAACGCCTGCCTTGCATAAGGCTTGGGTAAAGATGGTATGGGCTGCGTGTGCCACGCTTCTTCACCCGGTAATTTGGAAGTGGGCACTGCTACTTCATTCACAGTAAATAAGGACTTCCCCGTATTTCTATCCAATACAAAAGTGTACCCTTGTTTGGTTACCTGGGCAACTGCGTCTATTTGTTTCCCGTCTTTTGTAACGGTAATTAAATTGGGTGGTGCCGGTGGGTCCCTGTCCCATATATCGTGGTGTATCATTTGAAAGTGCCACTTATAGGTTCCATCATTTGCATTCAGTGCCAGCAAACAATTGGCATAAAGATTTGCTCCTTTTCTGTTGGCACCATAAAAATCAGGAGCCGCAGAACCTAAAGGAATAAAAATGGTACCAGTTTTTACATCCACTGCCATGCCCGACCAATTGTTTACTGCCCCAACGTTGATATTTTTGTAGGCTTCTTTGGGCCATGTTTCGTACCCTTTTTCGCCGGGTTGTGGAATGGTATGGAATATCCACGCTAATTTTCCGGTATGTACATCAAATGCTTTTACATGGCCGGGTGCTGCACCTGCATCTTCTGCAACCCTCACCGGCAGTATGATTAAATCTTTATAAATTGTTCCGGGTGTGGTGCTGGTAATAAATTTATCTTTTGCCTCATCAGCCAGACCGGTATGCAAATCTACTTTGCCACTGTTGCCAAATGTTGGTATCAATTTTCCATCTGCAGCATTCAATGCAATTAGGTTAGAAGCCACTGTAATAAAGATCCGTTTATCTGTACCATTTTCCCAATAGGCAACACCCCGGCTGGTTCCGTTTGAAGCCAGTGAATCTTTGTACAGCCATATTTCCTTACCCGAAGTGGCATCCAGCGCAAATACTTTTAACCCTGCTGTTACTCCATATACCACCCCATTCACCATCAAAGGATTCATTTGCATCTGGCCGCTATCGGGTGTTTCATAAGTCCACGCAATTTTTAATTGCTGCACATTGCTGGTATCAATTTGCGCCAGTGTTGAGTAATGGTTTCTATCCGCACCTCCAAGGTATTCACTCCATGTATCGTATTTATTTTTTGGAGCAGATGTACATCCTGCCAATAAAATAATAACTGCAATTGTCTTTAATATTTTCATACAATCTTTAGCATTTTAGTAATGAATACGGCTTATCATGCATCATGATAAGCCGTATAATTTTTTGTACGCTTTTAGAGACCTTGTTCTGCAGGCTCATAAAATATTGTTGATTTTTTACTTCGGCTTATTTTTTTAATTGTGCCACCTGGTCATTGTAAAACTTCACCGTCTCAATTACATCCGGCATATTATTCTCCCAGTTAGATTCATGCTCAATTGAAAACATTCCTTTAAAATTTTGACGTTCTAATTCTGCAAAAACTGGTGCAAAATCAATCACTCCTTTCCCTACAACAGTATCTGCTGCATCTGTTTGATCAAATTTTACGATGTCTTTAAAATGAACACCGTAAATATGACCTTCCAGTTTTTTTAAGCAGTCAACTAGGTTTAATCCGTTGCGTGACCAGTGACCAAGATCTGCACAGGATCCAATGTTTGAATGCCCTTTTACCGCAGCCAGCACGGAGTCTGGATGCCAGTAAGTATTTGGTTTAGGATGATCGTGTATAGCAATCTTTATGTTGTAAACACCGGCAAGACTATCTACCATATCCCATTGTGATTTTAAGGGTTCGCTGGTGATATAACTTAACCCAAATTCTTTTGCCAAATCAAATGTTTTTATCCAGTCTGCTTTTGTACCGGGAGTAGTTACTCCCATTGCCACCATTTGAATATGGTGCAATTTCAACAGCTCTTTTAATTTTTGTCTGCCGGCGGCTGACATGCTGATACCAAATGTATCCTTGCTGGTTTTATCCAACACCTGGCCGGGAAAGGCTTCTATAAATTTTATACCGGCACTATCGGCTTTCGCCAATGCTTCTTCCTGGGTAAACAAACGAAAGGTCCACAATTGAACTCCAATTTTCCAGTTATTTGTAACACTGGTACTATCAGCATTTAAAGTAGCAGTCGTTTTTTCAGAAGGACCGTTGTGACAGGCAAAAAATAGTACAAGTCCCGTTAAACACGGGAAGAGAAGAAATTTTTTTTTCATTAATTAATTTTTTTGAAATAAAAATGGTGACAATCTGCATACAATATAATACTAAAGGTAGGGAGCAAAAAATTTTATCTATTTTTTTGTCATAAATTAAAAACCGCTCTACAAAATTATTTACAGACCGGTTTAAAAGTGTTTATTGTTTCTTACATAACTAGGATGCCTTTCCAATTTCAGTTGCCGCTTCCACTTCTATCAGTTTACCAGTTTTAACATCGTAAATATAACCGTATATAGGAATATCTTTTGGAACAAGCGGATGATTTTTAATTCTTGCAACATCTTCTGTAACACTTTCTGTCAAATTATTAATTGTAAGAAAAGAAATAAATTTAGCCTCATCCGAACCACCATTTTCTTGCACATTTCTCCAGCCATTTTCATCAATGGTGGCAGTTTGTAAACTGTTCGATAAAAGCCCCCGCATAACATCATCTGTAAACAATTCCATTCCGCAATTCGTATGATGAATAACAAACCATTCCCTTGTTCCCAATAATTTGTACGAGATAACAAGCGAACGGATAGCGTCATCGCTAGCCCTGCCACCGGCATTGCGGATAACATGCGCATCACCCTCAGATAAGCCGGCGTACTTGGCCGGATCAAGCCTGGCATCCATACAGGTTAAAATCGCAAATCTTCTACCGGGAGGCAATGGTAAATTTCCTTTATCGCCAAATTCAGCAATATAATTTTCGTTGGCTGCCAATACTTCTTTGTGTACTTGGCTATTTTCTTTTTGCAATGTTACTGTTGACATAATATTTACTATTTTTTTAGTTGACCAAAATAGTAGACTATTTTGATATTTTCAACTTTTGCTCATACTTTATTCTTTATAAGATGTTAAAAATAAAACACTTTTGAAGGTGAGCACTTAAGCAATAAAATTTTCATTTCGTAGCTAAATTATAATAAGTGCGTTCTAGCAAAAATATTTTAAAAGCTACTGGAGTAATCCTGATACCCTTTTTAAAGTCAGTTACTACAAATAGAAGGTGGTAGTTTTAATAAGTAACACCTGCCTGTTGTAATATTTCCTCCATTATTTTACTGATTGATAAAGTTAATTTATGAGGCACTTTATTGCTTTGTAACAAACCTTTATCCAAACAATCCATTACTTCTTTTACCTCATGTTCAAACCCATTGTTTGCATGTGGCATGGAAAATTTTTGTGTGGTGCCATCATTTAAATGAACAGAAAAATCTGTAGCCTTAAACCATGGATTATTAATTTTTATCATTCCTTTTGTTCCAATAATTTCAGCTTCAAGAGAAGTATTAATATTGATGGCAGATAAGATATTTGCAGTTTGTCCATGGGCATATTGCATTACCACATTTGCATATTCATCCACACCTGTAGCAGTGAGTTTTGATACAGTTTTAATATCAGTAGGTTCACCCAAAATTAAGGTAGCCAAAAAAATAGGGTAAATACCAATATCCATTACAGAACCGCCACCCAGAGCCTTATCAAACAACCTGCCTTTGGGATCAAGAGGTGCAATAAAACCAAAATCGGCACTCACATATTGCGGCTCACCAATTACATCTTCCTTTATCAGGGAAAGAATTTTATCGATAAAAGGCATGCAGGCAGTCCACATACCTTCCATAAAAAATAATTTATTTTTTTCAGCAACTTCAATCATTTCAGCAGTTTGCTTCAACGAAAGTGACATGGGCTTTTCGCACAATACTGCTTTATTGTGTTGCAAACAAAGCAAGGTTTGCTGGTAATGAAAAGCATGCGGTGTGGCTATGTAAATAATATCTACATTTTCATCTTTTACCAGGTCGGTATAATTAGTATATACTTTGCCGGCTTTGTGCCTGGCGGCAAATGCATTTGCATTGTCCACATCACGGGAAGCAACTGCATATACTTCTGCACCTTCGGTAAAATTGATTGCTTCACAAAATTTTTCTGCAATTCTGCCGGCACCTAAAATTCCCCAACGATAGTTTTTTTTCATATTTCAGTGATGATTTTTAATTTGTAATAACACGATTTTTTTGCTCGAATTACACGAATTAATACCGACTTTGTTCTTCAATTAACAATTCGTACAATTTTACAACTGCCAGATCGCATTTTAAAACTCGTGTTATTACATTCGCCAATTCGTGTAATTCGTGTATTAAAATTCGTGTTATAAAATAAATAAAATTACAATTCCTTCAGCATCCATTTACTGCAACCAAAATGGCCGCTGTTTCCCATTGGCCCTATTAAATATTCGAACCCAAATTTCTCATAGACACTAATGGCCTGCTCCAGTTCGGGCATGGTTTCTAAATATACTTTTTCAAAACCAACAGCTTTTGCTTTCTCTAAACAGTTTTCAATAATCATTTTGCCAATCCCTTTTCCTCTTGCAGCCGGCAGTAAATACATTTTTACCAGTTCGCAGGTATTTTCAGGCAAGCCTTCTGTTGGATAAATACCGCCACCGCCAAGCATTTCACCATCGCTGGTTGCAATAAAATAAAAGGAAGAGGGTTGTTGAAATACTTCAAATAAATGATCTGTCGCATCATCATAATAAACGGTACCCGGATGGTTTGCCCCAAATTCAGTCAAGGTACTTCTAATAATTTTTGCCAATGCCGCGTTATCGGTTTGTTCAATTTTCCTTATCTGTATTGATTGATTCATATTTTATTTGTTGGATTTAATAAAGCTCTCCCTTTTTTATTTAACCATGAAATAAAATAAATAATGGGTATTAGCATACATAGAATTATTAAAGAGGCAACAATCCAATCTTCCAGCATACCTGGTCGAAATTGAAGATGACCATGTGAGCCGGATACATAGAAAGTAAAATTAACCATACCAATAAACAGTAAAGCAATTGAAATAAATAATTTCATAGAAATTTAGTTAGATTCATTTTTCAGCATTGATTGTTATTACCAATAGCCGAAGCTACAACCAATGAAGTTCTCTGCAATGGTTACACATCTCAAAAAATAAATGATGTAAAATTCGTTCTTCTGATTTATACTATAATGCCGCCCCAACTAAAAAAATACCCGCTGTAAAACAGCGGGCAATGAGAATTCATAAAGTGTAATTTATACTATTTATTTTTTATCTACCACTAACATAACAGCGCCTAGTGCAGGTATGGTAACTTTTATACCATTGGTGGTAACTGTTGAACGGGCTTTAAGTGTTGTATAAGTAACAGGGCCGCCGGCATCACCTGCAGGCCCGTTACCGTTTACCAAAACCTTTCTTGAAAACTCGCCATTGTCATTACTCCCTTCCAGGCTGTACCAATAAAAGCGGCTGCCGCTATAAAAATTCTGCATTTTAATTTCTACTGTTTGTGCGGTACCTGAGGTATTCACCAGGTTAACATTTACCTGACCCGAAGCGTAAGTAGATGCGTAAGATTTTACAGCACTGCTACCAAGCACCGTGCTGTTCACCAGCCTGTCGCCCAACATTTTTTGTAAATAATACATATAATAAAAGCTCGGGCGTGGCGTCCATTTCACAATGCCACCGGGTTCATCTCCACTACTAAATAATCCGTGGTCATCACCGTTGCTCCAGCCGTTTAATAAATCCCAGCGGGCTGACATACCGTATTTATTTTTTAATGCCTCGCCCATTACCAACACAGCGAACACGCCACTGGTGTTAGATACCTGTTGTTTTGATCCGGTGGAAAACATATTCCATTCATCCATAGCAATGGGCTTAACTGTAGTTCCATAGGCTTGCAATGTTTGGGTCACAAATTTTATCACTGTCTCAGCTTCCGTTAGTGCTGACCCTAAAATGATGGCTGCATTTGCATTGGTATTGTATGGAGTAAAGTAATTGTGCACCACAAAAAAATCTGCTTTGTTATTTATGCCTGGCATCATCCCGGCATTCCATGTTCTACGTGTATTTGTTTGCCATGATTCGGTTGAAGGCGACTCTGCAGTAACTGCCCCTATGTATATTTTTTTACCTATTTCTGTAGCTGCTTTTTGCATGGAATCTACAAACACCTGAAAGTGCTGTGCGTACAAAGCACCGGTTAAAAACTCGGGTTGGCCATCTTTGTTGGCTGCTACATCAATGCGGTATCCCCATTCCCAATTGCCATAATTTTCATTGCCAATTTCCCATAACTGTGTGCGGCCATTATCGTACCTCACCCAGTCTGCGGCAAGGTGTGCTGCATCCGCAACCGGGTTAGCTCCTGTACCATACCTGGCAAAACCATAGTTGATGGTAATGATGCCTTTGTTGTTGGTTTGTTGCACCATGGTGTAATAATTATCCAGGTTGCACTGCCAGTTATAATTTGTTTTTCCATAACTGAAACCTGTAGGTTCTTTGGTGCCATCATCTTTTGTAAACATCGCTGGTGCTCCCGGTGGATTAACACCCTGCTCTCCATTCCAAAAATAAGCATCGCTGGAACTACCACCCGGAAACCTGATGATATGCGGATGCAGGTTGGTAACAGGCTCAATAAATCTTGCATCACCTGCAACAGGCCCCATCCACCAAACAGCATTGTGCCCAAACTCTGACAAAGGTATTTTAGTGATGATAGCTGTTGCATCAACCGTTACAGTACTGGTGGTTCCCACTGCAAGCGTTGCTTCTGCATAAGGAGGTGCTGTAAAAGTTTTTGCCTGCCAGTCATCTAAAAAAAAGCCAATGGTATTTGCTGTTGCCGGATCAACCCCCGGCTTTATGGTGGTATCTTTCCCTCCGGTTCCACCACCAGGTGGTGTGGGCGGTGTAGGTGTCGGGGTACTTTTTTTACAGGAAAGAATTATTGCTACAAGAAAAAGTGAACTTATTTTCAGTGTACGTTTAATGAAAATTGACATTGATTTATTTTAAAATTTTGAACGGATAGCATCGGTTTAAACCAGGTAGTCATTTTTAAAACATCCGCTATCTCAATTAAATTATCGAAGCAGCGGATGTTTCTATTTATATCAAAAGGTAAGCATTATCTTAATCCTACATGGTCAACATGTACTACACCTGAAAAACCAGCTGACTGCAACACGATTTCTTTTAAAGGATTGGGGCTTGAAAGATCAGCAATATTGATGCTGTAAGTTGTCCATTCACCCCCTATTATTGTAACGATATAAGGATTGCCCCAGCCGCCATTGATTACTACATTTATTTTTTTACCGGCTGTACCTGCTTCTCCAAATACTGAAAATTCCAGTTTTGTATACGCTCCCGTATCAGGTCCTGCATCATTGTGAAAAGTGATCCCTTCATAACCACCAACACCATAAGTAACTTTAATTGATTTATCGCCCTGCCGAACATTTGCTGTACTGTTAAAATCTCTTGCCGCCCATGACCAATCCTGAAATCCATTTTGTAAAGCATCTGTATAAATAGCATACGCAAAATCAGCAAGTGGAGGAAGGCCTCCAATAAAATCCAATACCTGGCTTGACTCTACAGTAAGTGTTGAATTAAGCACAGACAATACTATTTTTCCTTTTAGCGCACCAGCGGGTACCTTTACAACAATCTGCGTAGCAGACTGACTTACAAATGTGGTAACAGGTGCAACAATACCAGTGAATGACACCCCTTTTACAAGATCAAGATTGGTACCGGTAATGGTAAGATTCCCTTCTTGTGCAATGGGATTGGGTGCAAGGGTTGTAACAGCAGGTAACAATAAAACCAGTTCATCGGCTGATTCAACAGTAACCGTTGAAGCAGCAATCAATGTTATTTTTCCTTTGCTTGCTGCTGCGGGTACTTTAACTACAATCTGTAAAGGCGACTGACTTACAAATGTGGTAACAGGTGCTGTAACTCCTTTGAATAATATACCTGAAGTAAGATCAAGATCTTTGCCTGTGATGGTTAAATTTGTTGCGTGCTTTACCGGGTTGGGCGCTA
>JAYWAU010000418.1:0-3544 GCA_043782265.1 Ferruginibacter sp.
ATTATCTTTTTAAATTATGAGATCAATTTCTTACCTAAAATCAAATAATGTTGCAGTAAACACTCCTCTCTCCCGTTTTTTAAAAATAGCCTTCCAGTTACCATTGTAGCGTATGAGAGCAGGAATGAGATAATTTCCCATATGCGTCATTTGCACTTCCATTTTTACCTTAAAATCGTATACACCGGCATTATAACTTAAGGTATAATTACGTGCTACCACTTCAAATGTTTTATCATCAAACCAGGTAGTCATCTCGTCAATTACTACTTTACTTTCTTTACCGGGTTTTACTTTTTGTTTCAAAATATAGCAACTGGTTTTATTGTATTCGTCCATGTCCACATTCATATCATACGCATCGGCCATATCATCATCATAAATAGGTGTTTTATCAGCAATAAATGGAAGCCCATTAATTTTTTTCCCTGGATTAAAAAACAACATTTTTAATTGTTCTTTATGCTTTTCCAGTCCGCTCTTTCCAGCCGTGCTAAAAGTTGAACCTGCAACAATATTATCTTCTCCGCAAATCATACCTGTGGTAAAAAAAAGCGACGCATACATTTGAGCTGTGTAATAATTATATTGATGATCATCATTGTAAAAGTCGCCTGTGCTTTGTTCCTCCAACACTTCCATCCGCCTGCAATTACTATCCCTTAACTGTTTAATTTTACTATATAACGTTGCCTGGCTATTATTATCTTTATCCAACATCCGCACATCATTGATAGATGTATAATTAAGTATACGAAGATTAAGAAAGGCTTTATAAAAGCTGGTGTCGTTTTTAATACGCTCTATAAATGCAGGTACATTTAATTTATTATCTAACACAACTTCGCTAAGGGTAACTATTTTTTTACCAACCAACACACTGCTATCCTGTGCACTACCGGCTAAAGATAATATCAGACTAAAAAAAACAGGTATGATCTTTTTTATCATACCTGCAAATTATTACAATGCAATCAATTCCAACTTAATAGTAAAATGAAAATATTGAATTGTCTTAAGAATTTTTACAAAAATTTACTTTGGAAATACCATCCTGTAATCAACCTGCACTTTACCTTTTGAAATATCATCCAGTTTTCTTTTTAATAAAGTTCTTTTAAGAGGTTTGATGTAGTCTATAAACAGCTTACCTTCAATATGGTCGTACTCATGTAATATGATTCTGGCTGTAATACCATTAAATGTTTTGATATGAGATTCAAAATTTTCATCCACATAATTTAATGTTACTGATTCTTTACGGGAAACATCTTCCCGAATTTTTGGAATGCTAAGGCAGCCTTCTGTGTAGCTCCATTCTTCGCCATTTAGTTCAGTAATATGGGCATTGATAAACGCCCCTTTAAAACCAGGTTCATCCGGATAATTTTCGTCATCCTCTTCATCCATATTTTTAAAAATCTGTTCGCTGTCTATAATAAATAAACGAATGTTTTTATTAACCTGCGGAGCTGCTATACCCACACCATTACTGGCATACATCGTTTCCCACATATCTGCAATCAGTTTTTCTAAACCGGCAAAACCTGCATCTATATCATTACATACTTTTCTTAAAACCGGTGAACCATATGCTACTATTGGTAAAATCATTTTCTATTTTATAAATGGTAATTTTTATTTTAGTGAAAGTGGTAAAAAATTATGTAATAAGAATTTTAACTGTTTTCTTCTTACCTGCTAAATTAATTGCCACGTTTTCAGCAGCAAAATTACAATTATTTTATCTATTGAATACTTTGAAGATACTCCTGCAATATAATGGTAGCCGCAATAATATCGACATTGCCCTTAATACGCCGATCCTTTTTTTTCATACCCATTTGTAACATTGCATCTTTAGCCATTTTGGAAGTATAGCGCTCATCTACTGTTTTAAGCGCTATTAAAGGAAACTCCTTTTTTAATTTTTTGATGGCAGCTTCAACCAGGGGTGTTGCATGCGTATCACTTTCGTCCCAGTTTGTTGGCAGGCCTATAATGATAAGTTCAACCAATTCTGTTACAAAATACTTTTTGAGATAAGGAATCAGTTCTTTGGAATCAATCGTACTTAATCCAGTTGCAATGATTTGCATTGGATCTGTTACAGCCAGTCCAGTTCTTTTTCCTCCGTAATCAATTGCTAATATTCTTGCCATGAACGATTTAAAAAATGGAATTACTATGATGGTGCAAAAAAATATCTAATAAAACAAAAACCGAAAACACTACAGATGCTATACCATTAGCTGTCATAAAAGCAATATTTACTTTGCTGAGATCATTTGGCTTTACAATTGAATGCTGATAAATCAGCATCCCTATAAATACAGCAATACCCATCCAATACCACCATCCAAAATGACCATACAGACCGGCAAATACAACACAGCCTGCTGAGAGTACGTGTAATAATTCAGACACCCTCAGGGCTTTGGTTTTACCTAACCATGCAGGCATAGAAAATAATTTTTGCGATTGGTCAAACTCTACATCCTGCAAAGCATAAATAATATCAAACCCACTTACCCAAAAAATTACAGCAAATGAAAATAAGATGGGTAAAAAAGCAAATGCCCCTGTAACGGCTAAATAAGCTCCTATAGGTGCAAGACTTAAACCTACTCCCAATATCAAATGGCAAAGTGGTGTAAAGCGTTTGGTATAACTGTAAAATAAAATAACAAATAATGCCACCGGCGATAAGAAAAAGCAGATCTTGTTTATGAAAAAAGTTGCCCCAACAAATAGCAGGCAATTGATGATTACAAAACGAAGGGCACTTTCCTTGGAAATAATACCTGCAGGAATTTCACGAATAGCAGTACGTGGATTTTTTGCATCAAAGCTTCTGTCAAGATAACGGTTAAAGGCCATAGCTGCTGAACGGGCTGTAACCATGCAAATTATTATTAAAACAAAAGCCTTAATTGAATAATTATCAAAAAAAGCATCGTTTAGTGTAGCTTTTCTTGTAAACCAAAAAGCATATCCACTGACAGTATCTTTATCAAAGTCCGCCCAAAATTTTATTCCTAAAAAAAATCCAATAATTGCAAAAGGCATTGCAAAAATGGTATGACTAAACTTTACTAAACTCAAATATTTCTTTACACTGCTCATTCAATTAAATGTTTAAATCCTCAATTATAATCCACTTGCCTTGTTCCCCTACAGGGGATGAGTTTTTTATGCAATAAAAAGGTTGGCAACCTTTGTAGCAAATTAATAATAGTACTCTCTTTGCAAAATTTGGCAACATTATAACTCTTCTCCTTGTATCCCTTTAGGAGATTTGGGCTGCTTCCTCACCAACTCCCACAACACAACACCTGCAGCAGTAGCAATGTTCAATGAATGCTTCATACCGGCCTGCGGTATTTCAATGCAACCGGCACATTGCTGAATGGTGCTTTGTTCTACACCTGTAACTTCATTGCCAAAAATTACAGCTACTTTATCGCCAACGTTGTAATTAACCTTATTCAACATGATGCTTCCTTCAACCTGTTCCACTGCAAATACAGAGTATCCCAATTCG
>JAYWAU010000419.1:0-3543 GCA_043782265.1 Ferruginibacter sp.
ATTTGTAATTAATTATTTAAAAGCAAGCGAAGAACTCATTGGATGGTTTAAAATTTTTGAATGGTTCAGGTAATTTTTATCAGGACTAAAAATAAATAAACAGGTGCCATTTTTTATTACGTCAATAACTGCTTTATGTAAACGCTGTGGCAAAGCCGGACAACCCCAACTCCGGCCAAGATATCCTTGAGAATGAATAAAACTTTCGTCTGCATAATCGGCCCCATGTATTACAATCGCTCTCTTATTTGCATTGTCATTAATCCCTTTTTCTACACCCTGTAATTTTAGTGAATACCCGTTACCCCCATTATAGGTTGAGAGGGTTTCATAAAAACCAAGACTGCTTTTATTACTGGATAGTTTATTGGAAAAGCGGTTGGCAAACTCTTTACCTGACTGCATACCATGCGCTACATAAGTATTAAACAACACTTTGCAATTGGCAAGGTCTATTACAAATAATCTCTTTTGAGAAGATGGTTTACTAAAATCAATAATAGAAATAATATTTTCATTCGCAACTTCGCCCACAGATTTCATTACATTAAAGCCCTTTAATGCATAATCAAATGCCTGTCGTGCAAGGCCTAATGAACCAAGGCGTAAACTGTCATACAAATTGGTACTTCCAATAGTAACGTTAAGATTAAAGCCATTTACAAACGGAGAATCTTTTACGATGGTAAGGTTTGCTATATTTTTTTTATCTAAAAAATTAACGGGTGTTTTTGTTTTGGCAAAAACAAATGGCACATGTAAAATAAAAATAAACAACGATGAAAAAAATAGGTATGCCTTCTTAAAAATAAATTTTTTCATAATAATTAAACTGGACTTTAAAATTTTCAATGGGATTGCAAATATCGGACTAAAGAGTTTTCATTTTTGTTAAAATTGACATTAAAATAATTCGGATACGATATTAATAATATATAAATAAATTTACATAAATAAACAGCTCCCTTAAATTGAACGGTTAACATTCGGTTAAACTAATCCTTTCAGGTTAGATTCTATACAGATAATACTTCGAATCACTAACGAAAAAGCTAATTTTTTATTATCCAAATAGATAAGAATTGATCTTTTAGTGGCCAATGTTACAATAATCTATCAAATTCGGATGCTTTTTGAATAGTTGTTACAGCCATCTACAGCTAAGGAATTTACTGAAAATTGATTCCCTCGCAGTAGTAATGATTAACAAACGCCACAAAACGACTGGATCTTATTCGACGACACCAATTTCGATAAAATACTTAACCCGTTAACTTTCAACAAATGAATAGATAATCATTAAGGGGAAGTTTCATTTCTTATAAACCGCAGCTCATTGTTGTATTCCGTCATTCGCTCATTCTGACTAAACTAAACATCCTGCCAAACTTAGTTTTGGAGTACTTGAATGCCGTTTCTATTTTGTAACTTTCAAACAATCCATTTTTTAAACCAACCCGGCTTTTCAAGTTTAATTATGAAAAAAATTATTTTAATTCTCTTTTTATTAATTACAGGCGGTTCGATTGTACTTTCCCAGACAACTGAGAGAGGGAAAATTGACAGCCTTGAAAAGCAACTTACCCTACTACAAGACATTGACAAAGTTGATTGCCTTAATTTGATAGCCCAAACGATTCCAAGCGCCATTTCGGGTGATCATTCCATTTACAACACTATACTATGGACTAAAAAGGCTGATTCCGTTTATCATTACGCTTCTATCGCATATATCGAGGCAAAGAAAATCGGTTACAAGAGAGGCATTGCTGAATCATTAGCCAACTTGGGAAGTAGCGAATTTACACGAGGAATTCCTTTTAGAATAAATAAGCAAAATGATTCTGCCTCTGTATATGCGGCCGAAAAATATTTATCAGAAGCTATATCTCTCGCTAATGAAATCAATAATGATGAAATTTTAGGCAGGGCATATTATGATTTAGCCGATATACTTTATTTTAAAAGCAAAAGACAAGATCTAAACATTAGAGGAGAATATTTAAAAAAAGCAGTTTATCACTTTCATAAAGCAGGTAATGAGGAAAAAGAAGGAGAAGCGTGTACCTGGCTTTGTGAAGACTATTCGGGAAAAGGATATTACGAAGAGGGAATAGGGTATTGCCAGAGAAGTATGGAACTTGCAAAAAAAGCAATTACAAAAACAAAAACTCTGGAAGAAAAAGAGTACAGAAATTTCCTCGTACAAGAGTCGATTGGTGACATGGCTGATTTATACTGTGCTGGAGGTGATTATGAAACAGCAATGGATTACGTACGCCAGGGCCGACAATTTGGAATAAAAAATAATACCGGTTGGGAGTTTGAAGCCGATATAGCAGGGGTATTTGAGGGACTTGGCCAACACGATTCCGCTTTATTTTATATGAAGCAGGTTACAGGTAAATCTCCAAAACAATTTAACCTGGAGGCGGGATTAGGAGCCATCTATCTGAAAACAAAAAACTACGACAAAGCATTAGAAATTTTAATGGAAGCGGTTGATAGCCTTTGGAAAAAAACTACAAATGGAAGACCTGTTATTGCTCCCTTGCTGAATTTAGGAGAAGCCTATTTTGGAAAACAAAATTATAAGACTGCATTAAAATATGCAAGAGAAGGAACCGATATAGCCATAAAACTAGGCGCACGACCATCTGCAAGGGATGGCTATGAACTGCTTTCAAGAGTATATTATCATTTAGGCTCAAATGACAGCGCCTATTTATACCTACTGAAATATACTCAACTAAAAGACTCTATTCAGAACAAACAATTTTTATGGAGATTGAACAATTATAAAAAAGCGGCTGAGGACGAAAAGAAACAAACGCAAATCTTGCTTTTAAATAAAGACAATAAACTGAAAACTGCACAACTTATGCAGGAATCTCAACAAAAGAATTTATTACTTATTCTATTGTCTGGATTAGTTGTATCAGGATTTTTTGTTTACAGAGCAATTTATTTGAGACGTAAAAATGAAAAATTAAAAAGTGAACAATTAGGAAACGAAATGAAACTACAGCAATTGGAAAATGAAAAAAAACAGGCAGAATTACAGCAGCAGGCGGTGGAATTGGAAATGCAGGCACTGCGTGCACAAATGAACCCGCATTTTATTTTCAATTGCCTGAGTTCAATTAACCGTATTATTTTAAAAAACGAACCTAAAACAGCATCCGATTACCTCACCCGTTTTTCAAGGCTTATCCGGCTCGTGCTTATCAATTCTCAAAAAGCAATGATACCGCTGGAAGATGAATTACAGATGCTGCGTTTATATCTTGATATGGAAAGACTCCGCTTTAAAAACTCTTTTGATTACATCATCAGTTTTACAAATGAAATTGATGCTGGCGGCATCCTTATTCCGCCCTTATTGTTGCAGCCCTTTTGTGAAAATGCAGTATGGCATGGATTGATGCAAAAAGAAGGACAGGGCCATTTAAGTATTGATCTAAGCATGCAGGAAAATATTTTACATTGTATCATTGCTGACGACGGTATTGGCAGGGAAAAAGCAGCTGAACTAAAAAGTAA
>JAYWAU010000420.1:0-9800 GCA_043782265.1 Ferruginibacter sp.
TAAAAACTTGTTAATAATTATCCTAAAACATTAATATTTTCAACTTAAGGCCGTTCATTTAACTGCTTTGTAATAAATTGCAATACTTTAAAATCGAACTATGAAAAGATACTTACTTGGTGTAGCTATATTTTTAACCGCTACGGCATTTGCACAAAAATCAAAAGAGGCTATTCCCAAAAGCTGGTACCAGTTAGACAAAGCCACTACTGGCTATTACGGCATCAGCCTTGATAAAGCTTATGGCTTTGTAAAAACAAAAAACCTAAAGAGCAAACAGGTAGTAGTAGCTGTTATTGATAGCGGCATAGATACGCTTCATGAGGACCTTAAGCCAATTTTGTGGACCAATCCCAAAGAAATTCCCGGTAACGGAATTGATGATGATAACAATGGTTACATTGATGATGTACACGGATGGAATTTTTTAGGTGGCAAAGATGGCCGCAATGTGAAGGAAGACAGTTATGAGGGAGCCCGTGTGTACACTACATTAAAAGCTAAATACGGTAACGATATCCCTGATGAGGCTGCTATTACACCTGCAAATAAAGCAGAAGTAGAAATGTATAAAAAAGCAAAACAAAAAATTGTGGGGGATGTTGACCAGTCTGAGGTAGCATTTTTAAAACAAATATTACCCGGATTTTTAAAAGGCGATTCTGTTATAGCAAAAGAATTGGGTAAAGAAGAATACAATTGCACAGACCTTGAAAAATATACCTCTACAGACGCCAATGCAAGAAGAACAAAATCTTTTTTATTGCAATTATGTAAAACCAATAGCAGCGATGAATTAACCAATAAACAGATTATTGATGAGCTGGAAGGAGATATAAGAAAAGCGGATGCAGCTGACAATGCACCAAAAGAATACAGGAAAGAAATAGTACAGGATGACGAAACCAATATAAACGATCGTTTTTATGGCAACACTGATATAATGGCTTCCACTCCGTTTCATGGCACTCATTGCTCAGGAATTATTGCAGGGGTAAGGAATAATGATAAAGGCATTAATGGCATTGCAGATAATGTGCGTATTATGATGGTACGTGCTGTACCTGATGGGGATGAACATGATAAGGATATTGCCAATGCCATTCGCTATGCTGTTGATAATGGAGCTCAGATTGTGAGTATGAGTTTTGGCAAAGAATTCTCTCCTAATAAAAGCTGGGTAGATGATGCCGTAAAATATGCAGAAACTAAAGGTGTTTTAATGGTTCAGGCTGCAGGAAATGATGCTAAAGATGTTGATACAAGTGATAATTTTCCAACCCCTATTTATCTTGATAACGGGCAGAAAGCAACCAACTGGATAACTGTTGGCGCAAGTGGTGATCCAAAAAACGGCGGCATCACTGCCAGTTTTAGCAATTACGGTAAAAAAGAAGTTGATGTGTTTGCACCCGGAGTACAGATTTATTCTACTATACCTGGAGGCAAAAATTACGGCCATGCTTCAGGTACCAGTATGGCTTGCCCTGTGGTTGCAGGTACAGCAGCATTTTTATTGGAATATTATCCCAAGCTAAGTGCTAAACAATTAAAATACATCATTGAGAAATCTGCAGTTGCTCCAGATGTTGAAGTGAATATTCCCGGAACTTCTGACAAAACAAAATTGAGTGAGCTTTCTAAATCGGGAGGTTTATTAAATGCTTACGAGGCCATTAAACTTGCGGATACACTTACCGGTGACAGAAAACAAACAAAAGAAGTATTGCCGAAGCCTGTTATGACAAAAAATAAACAAGGTTAAGCAAAAAGAAATGCTGAATTTATTATTTTAGTGCCGGGTTTAATTACCCGGCTTTTTTTATAAAATAAACTTAACAACATGTCAAAACCATCGCCAACTACTTACCCTCCTTATTTTCAAAAATATATCGACCTTGTACCGGACGAAGAGTTGTTAGTGGGTTTCGCAAATCAGGCTGTAATTATAAAGAATCTGTTAGGTAGTATAACAGAAGAAAAATCAGTCTTTGCTTATGCTCCCGGCAAATGGACGTTAAAAGATTTGTTACAGCACATGATAGATACCGAAAGAATTTTTTGTTACCGTGCTTTGTGTTTTGCAAGAAAAGAAGCTTTCCATCTGCCTGGTTTTGATGAAAATGAGTATGCTGCCAATGCCAGCGCCAATAACAGAACCTGGCAAAGCCTAAAAGAAGAATTTATTGCCGTAAGAAATGCTACTGAACTATTATTTAAAAGTTTTTCTGAAGAAGAATTATTAAGATCCGGCATTGCCAATAACATACTAACAAGTGCTGTCAGCATGGGGTTTATAACATTAGGGCATGTCTATCATCATAAAAAAATAATAGAAGAAAGATACTTTTGAATTATTGATATGGCTGTAAATTATGTAAAAAAATTGCCATGATAGGCAAGTATTAAAAAATCGCTTCAATAATATTGAAGCGATTTTTTTTATAAAGATTAAATCTTGCTAATTCTTTTTTAATTCGGTTGCCGCAGCTGCATTTACTGCAACATTACTTTGATTAATCATGTTGTTCATCACCTTAACAGTTTCATCAATATAAACATCCCCTTTCAAACGGGTTAAAAATTGCTTATTTCTATCAAGTTTTTCTTTATCAGCACTTACTCCCACTGTATCTATTGCATTGTTCATTACAGTCATTTCCTTTGGCAGTTTATATAAACTATCCAATTGCTTGTAAGCTACTTTTAATTGCTTAAGGTCTTCTTTGTATTTAACCAAATTTAAGGACGCTTCTTTATCATTCTTTTTATCAATCCATTCAATTTGTTGCCTCATTGTTTTGAAGGTATTGCTTGTGCTAATTTGTTCATTTGCGGCATTTACAACTGCATCAGCACTGTAAGTACTTACCCATGGGCTGTATTGAGCTTTGCTGATTTCATCCCAGCTTAATGCTGCATCATTATCTTTTTCTCTTGATTTATACAACTCAAAACGATCAGGAATTACTACATCCGGCGTTACTCCTTTTAGTTGTGTAGCTCCGCCGCTGATACGATAAAACTTTTGCAATGTTAATTTAACAGTGCCCAAATCTTCTGATTGTTTAGCGAGTGCGGGATTCTCTGCTTCAGGATTTAAAGGTATTGTACGCTGCACCGTTCCTTTTCCATAGGTAGAAGTACTTCCAATAATGATTCCACGCTTGTAATCCTGTATAGCTGCCGCAAATATTTCAGATGCAGATGCACTGCCCTCATCCACCATTACAGTTAACGGACCATTGTACAAAACACTTTTATCCCTGTCTTTCCAAATATAAGGTTGTCTTTCATCTCTTCCCCTTACCTGGCAAATGGGGCCATCTTCAATAAACAAGCCAGCCATCTTAACTACTTCAGGTAAAGACCCTCCACCATTTCCACGAAGGTCAATTACAATACCTTCTACATTTTCTGCCTTTAATTTTGTTATTTCTTTAGCCACATCATCCGAACATCTTGCCCCATTTGGTTTTTCAAAATCCATGTAAAACTCCGGCAAATAAATATATCCAATTTTATGCTCTCCTTTAATAATGGCACTTTTTGCAAAAGTATCTTCGAGTTTAATTTCGCCTCTTTTCAATATCACAACTTTAATATTCCCATCAGGTTTACGAACAGTTAACCTAACTTCTGTACCAGCTTCTGAACCCCTTATTAGTTTTACTGCATCAGAAACTGCATAGCCTGTAACATCTACCGGTTCTGCATTTCCCTGTCCAATTTTAATTACTTCATCATTAACTCCCAATTCGCCGGATTTCCATGCAGGCATACCTGTAATTAAGCTGGCTATTTTAATTTTGCTTTCGTCTTCTTTTAACTGGGCACCAATACCGTAAAATTTACCACTCATCATTTCATTAAAACCTCTGCTGTCAACAGGGGCAAAATAATTGCTGTGTGGATCCATCTCTCCGGTAATAGCATTCACAAAAGAACTAAATAATTCATCGTTGGTATTGTGCGTTTTTAACGTCGTAAAATAACGGTCAATTTGTTTTTTAACAATGTCTCTTGCTTCTCTCTCCAATGTACTATCAGCTTTATAAACAAATTTTTTGGTCACTTTCCCAATTGCCCCAAGGCTGTCGGCAGCAGTAGGTAATACCTCTTTTTTGTTTTTATTATTTTCCCTGTCTTCCAGCATATCCGAATATTTACCTAATACCAGGTATTTTAAACGCTTGCGCCATGATTCCTTTTTTTCGGATTCTGTTTTTGGGTAATTCAATTTTTCCCCATCCAATACAATATTTTCATCTTTTGTAAAATCGAATGGTTTACTCAAAATGTCTGTAAAATATTGAGACGCCTGGTTTAAACGACGGGTGTAAGAATCATTGATAGCGTAAAAAGATTCCAGTTTGGCACCATGAATTTCATCATCAACCCTGTTTTGATATTTAGTAAAACTATCAATATCGCTTTGCAGGAAGATGCTTTTATCTTCATCCAAATCTTTTACAAAACGGTTTAATACCTGTTTGGAAAAACTATCGTTGATGTTTTTAGGACTGTAGTGTCCCTGTTCCAGCAACAATCCTACATTGCGTAGTATTTTTTCATTTTTAGTTTTAGGATTATCTCCTGCATGACCTTGTGTTTGAAAAGCTACAAAAAGGCTGGCAATCGTAAGTACCAGCAATACTGGCAAGAATTTTTTACTCATAATTATCTGCTGGATTTTAAGCATACTATAAAATTAACGGAAAAACGGACGTGTTTATTGGATTAACACCTCATTAAGCACTAATGTTTTCTTAAAACTTGATGAGTGGTTAAAGGCTTGCCTTCTTACAAGTACACAAATGTGATGTGCAAAACTGGATTTCCCCTATTTTCTAACACAATCGCCCCAAAAACTATCGTAAACAACTGATAAATATTAAAATAAAATTGTTTATTTATTTTTCAATTTCATTTCCAGCACTTTCATAAAATAGCCGCCCACAACGCTTCTTGCCTGAAAGCCTACCATTTTTCCATCGGTTGTTTCGTGCCAATCGCTGATGGGCACTCGGGAAGTTGTTTGCGTGGCATACTTATACATCGGATCTGCCAATGCATGAAAATCTTTATCGCTATCTGCTAAAACAGAAGTCCATATTACCCAGTCTGATTTGGTATACGTCTTCCTGCTGTCCAACGGCAATCCAAAATCATTTTGTTTGGTAAGATAATATTTCACTTCTTTTTCATATACTTCTTTGGGAAAGTAATTCAGTTTTAAAACCTTGTCCCAAACCAGGTTATACTTCTGGCTCCAGGTTCCTTTATCATTAAAAGTTAAAGAATAATGATCGCCGTCAGCAGCCATGACCATCCATTTTGTTACCATCTCCTTTGTAATGCTGCGGTACTTTGCAGCAGTTTGTTGCTCACCGGCTTTTTCAGCCATCTGCACATAACCACCCAATGCAACAATCGCCTTCATAGAAAGATTGGCATTGCGTGCAAGATGACCTGCAAAATCATCGGTACATAATTGCAGTGCTGGGTCAAGCCCTTCTTTGCTTAAATAGTCAGCCCAGATAGCCAGTGTTTTCCAATGCTTTTTTGCGAAGCTGATATTGCCTTCTGCTTTGCAAACGGCAGCAGTAAGTGCCATCATGTTACCACATTCTTCTACCGGCATATCTTCGCCGTACGTTTGTCCGTTGGCCAACGGGTAAGTGCCTAGATCGTGTGCCGGAAAGGGTTTCGCCCATTTGCCGCTTTCGCTGTAATAAAAAATGCCGTTCAGCATGCCCTCAAATAATTGCGGATTGTACACCAGGTAAAGCGGTGCTGAAGGATAGGTAACATCAACTGTATTGATTGAACCATTGCTGAAGTTTTCTTTTGACAACAATAGTAATTCACCGTGCGGACCTTTAACCAGTTTGTGTGCAGCAATACTTTGACGGTAAGCCAGTTCACACAGTTTTGCATAGTCTTCACCACCGGCTTTCGCCGCATCCTCGTGGATCATTTTATTTACGGCTTCACATTTTTGAATGGTAGCTTTGTAATCAGCAGCGGCCTGTGACAACTGTTGTTCAAATTTGCCTTTTCCATCCTGGTTCCAGTAAGGGCGCAAATTAGTTTTAAAATACTGAATAGAATACAGGTCATCATAACCCAGTAATATCAATTGTTCTTTTACAACAGTACCTATTTTTCCGAGGCTAACCACCGTGTTCAGTAACAAATGTTTTCCACCGGTAAGTTTACCGGTAGCAGGCATAAATAATTTTGACACATCACCATCTTCTGTAAAAGATTGCTTTACGTCTGTACCGGATGGCACCGCCACATATACATAGCCCCAGTCAATGCGAAGGTCATCGCCCTTCTTTTGCAACACCGGTTGCTCAACTGTGCCGGCCTTTAAAATTGACAACCCTCCGGCAGAATATTGCTGCGTTGTCATGGCCTGTGTAGGCGTGTTGGCAGCAATATCTGTAGAAGCACCAAAGTACAATTGCACATCGTGCAGGGCTCCATCGGTTGATTTTATTTTAGCACTGATGTATGATACCGGCCTTGCAAGAAGCACCAGGTTGTTTATCAGCAGCGGCGAAGTAAAGGTGAGGGACAGGTTTACTTTACCACAAGTAAAATCATAGATTGTTTGTGTAGCATTTAATTTTACACTGTTTTGAATAGCCGTTTGTACAGTACTTCCTGTAGCGGCTTTTGGTTCTTCCGAAATTCCTGCATCCAGCATGGCACCGCCAACATTGTTGATAACATGTATGGCTAAAACATTGCCATCTTTTGTAAGCTTGCTTTTTACTACATCTGAAATCGGGAGGTAAATATATTTGTTGGTCCACCCAACTCTTTTATACACCAATTGCCCGTTGATATAAACTTCCACATCATCATCATGACTCAATTTTAAAAAGAGGTTATTGAAATTAAGATCACTCACAGCAAACTTTCTTCTCATCCAGATATTTTTGCTGAGCCATTTTGTTTTTACCACACTTTCATTGTCACCAAAAGGAGCCACTCCTTTTTTCCACTGACTATCATCAAAAGCTGTATTCATCCAACCTTCTGCAGGCTGGTCTTCTGTGTAGGCGGCTTCATAATTTACCTCGTCGCCTGCGGGTAAAATTGTTTTGTACACCTGCCCTACATTACCCATAAACCGGTAAGTTTCACCATCTAATTTTATCATGCCTAATAAAGAATGATCTGCTCCGGTCCAATGCTTGGTAGGCGAAGCTGTCAGCTCATCTGTTGTTGACCAGATACTGAAATAAGGATCGTGTGTTATCAATGGATAGGCAGGGGCCTTGGTGCTTTGTGCAAAACCTGCGGTTATTATAAAGAGTGCAAGTAGTATTAAACCAGTTTTTTTCATTGTTACTTATTTATAAATTGATGTTGTTTTTTTAACCTGTTATTTTCTGCCGCAACCTCCTGCTCTTTACTATCGGTAAGAAATAAGGTACCCACAATAGTATTGATACCGGTTTCTTTCATTTTACCAAAACTGCTGTATGGGTATTAATCATTTTAAAACTGGATAATTAAACGCAAATAATTCAAGACCACTGTTGCTGTAACAGAACTGTGTAATGATTTTACTGCCATCTATTTCCCAGTAGTTTGAGAAAATATATTTACGGTAAAAAACAATACAGCTGATGGTACAAATTTTTTGTTCATTACTGATTTAATTAAGATAATTGAAAGGTATCTAAACTTTTATAAAGTTTTATTATAAACAGATAACAAAAGCCCTATAGTCTTTACAAAAAATTTACCGGTAATATTTCCAGTTAGCACTATGGAAATATAGGGCTTAAAACAGCTTAGTACCTTGCCCTGCCACCCGACAAATCAAACGTAAAACCTGTGGTAAAACTATTTTGTGGCGATACAATGTAAGCAGCCATATTTGCTGCTTCTTCCAGTGTACCACAGCGTTTCATTGGAATTTTATCAGTCATATATTTCACCTGTGCTTCAGGCATTGCATCCACCAGTGGTGTTTGTATAACAGCTGGCGCCAGTGCATTTACAGTAATGCCCATCTCTGCGTATTCACTACCCTGCACCTTGGCCATACAAATAACCGCTGCTTTTGATGTAGAGTAGGCAAGCATACCGGCATTGCCTTCTTTACCTGCAATGGAAGCAATGTGCAGTATTCTTCCATAATTGTTGGCGACCATATTAGGCAATACTGCTTTGGAAGTGTAAAAGCAACTCATAAAATTTACTTCCATTACTTTATGCAGATTTTCGCTGTCCACTTCGTGACTTTTGATATTAGTAACACCCGTAATGCCCACGCAATTGATAAGTATATCAATTTTTTTATACTTAGAAATAGCAGCTAAAATAGCTTGCTGCACCTGCGGCTCATCTGTTACATTCAATATAACTACTTGGGCCTTGTCCCCGTACTTATCAAACGCTGCATGCAGGTTTTCTTCATTCATATCAAAGACAACTACGTGTGCATCCATGGCCAATAACTTGTGGGCAATTGACAGACCAATACCTGAAGCAGCACCAGTAATAATTGCCACCTGGTTAATAAAACTATTCATGAAATTTTTCTTTATTAATTAAAAAACTACACACTTTGTAAACTATTCACTTCACTGTTCATTAATTCAACAATGTACTTATTTAATTCACGGATATAATTAATGCTTCACTGATTAGTCTTATAAACCGCTCTTCTTGAAATGCCCTTAGGTAAAATTTCACTTGTCATCAAAAATTCTTTTGCAGGATAATGAAACAATTCCATCTTTTGCAAAGAAAAGAATATCTGTGGCATTATTTTTTCAAAAAAATTAAATGCTTTTTTATCTCCTCCATTTTTGCGAATCGTAAAAACTTTTTGCAAAATATCTAACACCACTAATCCTGCATCACTCCGGCAATAGCCATAAGTACAAGTTTCTGCATACTATAAGCCAGACAGCCGTCAAACAGGCCGATCTAACCATTGTTTTTTTGATGATGCTTGCAAATTTTGCTGCACACAAGTACTTTTTGAGTTTTAAATATTTAAAATGGGAATGTCTCTCCAATCAGCTCCTGTATAAAACAATATTTGCGGAATACTTCAATCCAAAGGAAGCCTTTAATGCCACTGTTACTCACCAATTTTTTTCTATAGCAATAGCAGGTAGCCCTGTATTATTACTGGCTTGATTGAGAATTTCAATTCGTCTTTCTTTCGATATCTTTAACCAATCTGTGTTCATATTATTTTGCAGCACTCATTAGTATTTTATTTATCCACGCTGGTGCAAGCTTGGCATCATGCAGGATATTTTCTTTTTTTCTTTTTTAAGAATGTTTAGAAGTCTTGTTAAAACGTCCTCTTCAATTTTATGATGCCCTATCCTATTTTAGTGCCTGAATAGCCAACCCACTTATTTCACCTTTTGCCAATAAATTTTTTAGGACTTGTTTTCTTAAACGTTATAGTTCGTTTTCCTATTTTAATACTTCTTGCTGCTCTATCAGTTAAGTTCAAACTAACATGATTTTGACAACACGACCCCACGCTATTTCTAGCTCATTGCAAAGCACACAAAACTCCATAAATTTAGCTTCAGTCAGCCGGACGGACGAATATCTATAACCCCATTCCGGCAAGCCCTGAGGCTACACGAAAAAAATCAAAATCTGCAAACCCACCGGCTTGTTTAGTTGCATAATTAAACAGGCCAAACCTGTAGCCCATAAAATGCGGCAGTGTGTACGTCATCTTTAATTTGGTGCCAATCAGGCGCCATGTTTTACCATCCAGGCTGTAATAAAAATCTGCC
>JAYWAU010000421.1:0-3539 GCA_043782265.1 Ferruginibacter sp.
TGGGTAAAAACTGTTGAACGCATTAATGCTTTGAATTTCCTTTACTATACAATTAGCGGGTAAATTTATTGTAGCATCAGCCAACCATTGTTCGGCTGCAGTATTTTCTGGCTTTTGATAAACCCCTTTGGGATAATAGGTATTGGGGCCCTCGTAAATATAGGGCATGTAGTACACATAATAAGTACCAATGCCCGAAACGGGTTCAAACAAAATAGTGCCAGACTCCCGGTTAATTTCAACCGATTTTACATTCAATATTTTATTACCTGTTTTTGCATCCTGCACAATAATTCTTTTTGTATCTGGATGAAAGTCTCTTCTGCGCCAGCCAATAACAGCTTTGGCAATTTTTCCTTTACCGGTAAACTGCACTACTGCCCGATGGTTTCCCAACGAATCGGGGTTCCAGCTATTCTTGCCATCGGTATAAGCAATTTGTTGTGCTGTTAGCGATTCACTCATTGCTGAGAGACTGCAAACAATGGCGACCTGTAAAATAAATTTTGTACTTACATTCAACATATGGCATAGTGTTAATTTCATCTGCCAAAATGAAATTTTAATAAGAAAATATGGGCGCTTTTTTAATCGTGTTTTATTATCACTTCATTTCGTTTATCCAATCCACTATTAGTTTTACTGCTTCTTTATGTATAACTGTACGTGCCAATTCCGGCATCGCTGTCCCTGGCTCTATGCTATTCATCCTGTAGGCTAAAATAGAATGCGTTGCATCTCCCGGAACAATATCATAGTTTAAACCACCGGCACCATTACCTGCACTTACAGGAGATTTCATAATACCAAGGTGATCCTTCTCTGTTTGCCCGTATTCTAAAAATAAACCAGTGTTATAAGCATCTCCACCTTTTATATGACAATGGGCGCAATTGATATCAAGGTAGGCTCTTGCACGCTGGTCATTATTGAAATGTTTACTATCCTTCCAATCAGGCAACTGATCTACCTTTATTAAATTGGGCAAGCCGGATAATTTTCCAACCGATACCCATTTTGCCAATTGATTTTCCTGTTCCCCTGGAAGTATAAAATTTAAGTTTCTTGCCTTTGGGCCAATCGGCGTAAGTGTATCATTATTTACATGGCAACGTTTACAATCATTTGTATTTGGCACCTGGTAAACTGTTGAAATTTTATTCCCCTCCTCATCCAATAAAGTAATTGGCAGCCTGGCGCCGGTTATATGTTTAACCGCATCCGTCTGTTCTTTGTTCCACAGGTAATTCATTACCTTCCATTGCTTATCAAAAGGATCTTTTACAAGCAACCTGGTTTCAATCATTATTTTTTTATTTGCGGTGTTGGTGTATGCAAAGTTTTTAATAATGATGGTGGAATCCGGAAAATCAAGTACGCCGGTTGAAGTGTATTTAATAGAAGTTTCGTGGGGTAAAAATATAAAGCGATCCTTGATGGCATAATCTGTAAATAAACCCGAATGTAATTCGTACCGAATCAATTCTTTTGCCGGTTGCAGATCAACTAATTTATCTTTAAAAAATCCATAGTCAGATAATTTTTCTTTAAACTGAAAACCGGTTGTTGTCGCAATAGGTTGTTGCTTATTAGATGTACCACTTTTACAACTTTGCATAATTATAGAGAAGAAAAAAGTTGAAATAAAAATGATCCCTGCAATAAGAAAAATCTTTTTCATGTATAAAGAAGGAATTAAAATTATTTACAGTTAAATGCTGTCATATCCGTAACAGGTTTCCAATTGGCGGGTTTGGCAATGTTTAAAAAATCAGCATTTACAAATACATTATCTCCCGGCTGCTGTATACAAATTGAATCAGGGTTTAACTTTGTACCTCTGTTTAAAATATTGGTAGATATGCCATCGTACATAATAAATGGAATACGTTTATTTTTTCTTTGTGCATCAAGTGTATTTAATTGCTGCTCTATGGCTACAAGGAGTTTGCCAATATGATGTTCAAAAGCAGGGGCAGGAAATTCCTTTCCCATTTCAATGGTGTTTCCATAAATTTTTACATTTTGGGAAATAGGAAAGTACTCGTTCTTTATTTTATCAGCCGCCTTATCATCTACTGCAAAACCCGATGCAATAGAAATTGAGCAGGAATTATTATTTATAATGCGGTTGTTATAGAGTTCAACATTGCTTACGGCCAAAATAATTACGCCGCTGCCAGGTGAAGCATTGCCAACACCGGATATAGTTCCAAAACTACCGGCCTTGGCAAAGTTGCGGTTGTTGTTATCATGAAAATAATTATCGTATGCTTTTATATGTCCGCCTCTTTTTGAAAGATCCGGCAAATCGAACATTAAAAAGCCCGCCGTATTGTTATAAAATTCATTGTCGTATACCTGTGCGTTGGTAGTATTTTCAATTTCGCAACCTGCCACATTTTTGGCTGCCTTACAATTTTTAACAATAGCACTATCCGATTGGCCAACATAAATTCCGGCATCAGATGATCCTTCTGCATAACAGTTTTCAATTAAAATATTTTTACACAACACGGGGTAAATGGCATAACCGCCACTGCTGGAATCCGCGGTTTTCCAGGTGGCGTGCAGATTGCGAATAATTACATCACGGCACTTATTTATTTTTATCAGGTCGCCTTTTGAATCACGTATTGTCATGTCGGCAATTGTAAATCCTTTTACATCTGTTACTCTTATCCCTTCTCCTCCCTGGCTTTGTGCAGAAAAATCGAGGATGGTTTTATCATATCCTTCTCCCCTTATCAAAATATGTTTTAACTGTGCGATACTAAGATTATCAAATTTATAAATCCCTGCCTTCAGCAAAATGCTGCTGCTGTCTTTTAGCGATAAGAAAGCTTCTGTAATGTTGCTTTCATCACCCGGGCCATAACTGATCTCTGTTGTATAGTCATCCTGTTTTTCTGCCTTTTGATTACAGGAGAAAAATAAAACAGCAATAAAGAAACCGCCTACAAAACTTGTATGTTTCATTTTAGTTGATTTTATTTACTGAATTTATACCTTTTTTATTTGAATACTTTTCTTAAAATATACACTACACTGCACGTTAGCAAACACTACAAACTTTCTGATTCATCTAAATTTAATCCATTGCCAAAGATTTACGTTTACTTGTTGCATACACACATTTTTTGAATACAGTTTGCAGTATTAAATTAGCTGATTTCTTTGGTAATAATTTACAATATTACTGTTAACAGACATCATTGAATTTACACAACCGATTGCGTTGCTTTTTTTTATTTATATTTATCGCATAAACGTATAAATGGACAATAAGATCATCACCATAAAAGAAATTGCCAGCAGATTAAACATTTCTCCTTCCACTGTTTCCCGTGCCTTGCACGATCATAAAAGTATTGGATTAAGAACCAGGACCAACGTGCAGAAATTAGCAAAGGAGTTAAATTACGAGCCCAATCAAACCGCCATTTTTTTTCAGCAAAAAAAAACATTTACCATCGGCGTAATATTGCCTGAATTATCAGAAGCCTTTTTTTCATCTGCCATTAGCGGTATTGAAGATT
>JAYWAU010000422.1:0-3531 GCA_043782265.1 Ferruginibacter sp.
GACTTGAAATTAAAACAGTTACAGTATGAAGCTGATACCTGGAAAAGGTCGCTGGCATTTATGATGGACGAAAATATTCATCTCAAAATAAGGCTGTCAGAAATTTTAAAAGATAAATATGATGCGACTTTGCTGGAAGTTGCAGAAGACTTTCAGAGCAATTTTATAAAAGAAGATGAACTGATTGGTTTATTGCGAAATGATATTGCGGAGCTGGATAAGTTGTTTGGGATGGAGATATTTGAAGATGGCTGGATATTAAAAGAAATAGATGTAAAGCTTAAGAACCTTCGCAATAATATAATAACAGCCGAACGGCAGTTCGGGAAATTAAAGGTTGATTTCAATAGTTATCTTTTACAAAATTTGTAATTAATAAAAGTTCATTTTGTAAAAGTTGTAAATACCAGGTGTACTTTTTTTGAGTAGTGCGTCCAATAGTCTTATTAATAACGGTTGTTAGGTGACGGCCACCTTTGTTGCTTTAACCATCTGCCCCGGCTCATGTACAAACTCTCTTCATTTATAAAAAATATTTCTCGTAAATCATTTGGACCTTGTACAAATTAGTTGTTATCTTTACAGTGTACTACTAAACTAATACACTAATGATTGAAATAGCTAACTTTTCATTCGGCTACAATAAAAAAAAATTATTGTATAAAAATCTTACGCTTTCGCTTGAAGCCGGAAGCATTTACGGATTGCTGGGAAAAAATGGTGCCGGTAAGTCAACGTTACTTAAGAACCTTATTGGGTTGCTGTTTCCAACCAACGGGGATATTTTGGTAAATGGCTTTTCACCTAAAAAAAGATTGCCTTCTTTTTTAGAAACTATTTATTTTATTCCGGAAGAAGTATATGTGCCTTCACTAACCATCGACCGGTATATCAATTTATTTGCGCCGTTTTATCCCAACTTCAGCAAGGAAAATATGATTCGACACCTGCAAGAACTGGATGTAAAAACGGCTGATAAACTTAATACTTTATCTTTTGGACAACAGAAAAAATTCATCATAGCGTTTGGACTTGCCTGTAATACCAAAGTGCTTTTGTTGGATGAGCCTACTAACGGGCTCGATATCCCCTCTAAAAAACGGTTTAGAAAATTGATAGCTGCTGAAATGAATGACGATAGAATGATCTTTATTTCAACCCATCAAATTAGGGACCTTGATAACCTGATTGACCGTGTAGTGATTGTTGATGAAGGGGAGCTTTTATTGAATGCTTCGGTTGCGACCATTGCCGAAAAATTACTTTTTACAACGGTTGATGAAATACCCACCGGAGATAAAATACTGTATGCAGAAGAATCGCTGTTGGGAATATCCATTGTAACCGAAAATAAAAATGCAGCAGAATCAAAAGTAAACCTTGAGCATTTGTTTAATGCCGTTACTGAAAATCCTGAAATAATAAGGCAGATTTTTTAACTCATCAAAATAGCAGAAATGAACAATACTTTTAATATCCATCGTTTTGGGCTTCTTTTTAAAAAGACATTACTGGAGCGACCCATGCAATTATTTGGTTTGACAGCATTGTCACTTTCCGTTGTTTTTATTGTGTATGTTTTAGGAAAGATGTTGGGCGGTTTTGAGGTTGGCCAGAACGTATCATTTATGTTGGGACTGGTAGGAGGGGGCTGTTTTTTGGCGTCTTTTGTTTTCAGCTATTTTACTTCTAATGCAATTGGATCAAGTTACATAACACTGCCAGCTTCGGCATTTGAAAAATGGTTATGTGGAGTATTAATCACCGGTGTTTTTTATCTGGTGTTGTTCTTGTTATTTTATCGGTTTATCGACATACTATTTGTAGGGATATATCACCGTAACTTAGATGCCAACGGCCCACTCTATCGACAGTTATATGATCAGGTTCAAATTTTTCCTTATGATGGATTTGTTGCCAATAAAGCAATCTTACTATTTGTAAATTTTTCGGGGGCTATGCTGGTTGGGTCACTTTATTTTAATAAAGTAAATTTTATTAAAGTGGCTTTATTGATATGTGGCTTCTGGTTAGGAGCCTGGCTACTTAATCTGCTTATTGCACAGGCTATGATTCAACATGTTAACAATGCCATGCCTTACTGGCTTGTTTGGATAGATGTTAACAAGGATGAAGGAAGAATTGAATTGCCGGAAAATATTGCCGGGGTTGTAAGTATATTTATTCAGTTTATAATACCCGCAACGCTTTGGATGCTTGCATGGTTAAGGTTAAAGGAAAAAGAATTTTAAAAACAAAGAATGAATTTCAGACAAAACCAACCCATCTATCTGCAGATAGCTGAGTATGTATGCGAACAGATACTATTAAAGAAATGGAAACTGGGTGATAAAATTATGAGCATACGGGATATAGCAGTTGTGATGGAAGTAAATCCCAATACGGTGCAGCGTGCCTATGATTTTTTACAGCAGCGTAACATCATTACCAATAAGCGGGGTATTGGTTATTTTACTGAGGAAGATGCAATGGAACGAATTCTCACTTTTAGAAGGGAGCAGTTTATGGATAATGAATTACCTGTTTTTTTTCGAAACCTGTACCTGCTGGATATAGATGTGAAAGAATTAAAAAATCAATATGATCAGTTTGTTAAAGATAATTTTAAAAAATAAGCAAAGATGAAATTAAGTACAAAAATTCTTACAACTATGTTATTATTGTTTATAGCGGGTTTGTTTGTTTCCAATAATATTTTGAAAAAGGAATATGGTAAAGTAGATAAAAGCGATCTCTACTGGAACTATGGTAAAATACTGGAACAGCCTTTTAGCCATATAAATATTGAAGGCGGTAATATTACAAATATTGCATTTGAACAAAGTAGTAAACCTTCGGTACGTGTGTACAAAAACTGGCAAGGCTATGAAAAGGAAGTTGTAAAAGCATTCGTGAAAAATGACACTTTATTTTTAAAATTTCCCAACACCTATAAAGATATTTTTGAACAAAACTGGATGGGATGGAATACTTTGGTAAGAGTATTTTCGCCTCAATTACTTTCTGTTACCGGTACCGATACCAAATTTGAAATGTTTAAAACTAAACAAAAAAGTATTAGTATAAATATGGCTGGTAAATCAACTTTTGAACTGGAAAGCATGAGCCCCGAATTTGATTCATTGCACATAATTGAAAATGATTCTTCACAGGTAGTTTTTGAAATGTCGCCCGATTATAAAATCTCAGAAGCATTTCATGTTAAATACGTTGAAGCAGATTTAAAAGCAGTTTCTTTTTTAGACATCGGTCATGGACAAATCGATTCTTTAAAACTTAACATTGCTGACGGTTCAGGTATTTTACTTTCGGGTGGAACGCTAAAGAAAAGGCGAAAGTTGTAGATGTGGTAAAAGTGTGGGTAGGATAAGTTTTTTTATTGCTTGGAATTATTTAAAATAAATGTTTCCGCAATGTGGTGTTATCGGTTTAATTTGAATTATTTTGTCGTCAATTTTTTTCAGGATTATTAATCAAAAATTTACAGATCATCCTTACATAAAAAATTAT
>JAYWAU010000423.1:0-9718 GCA_043782265.1 Ferruginibacter sp.
CACACGCAATTAATAAAGTTGGCGATGCTCCTGTACCAGTAAAATATGGCAGTGCTGTAAATGCAGGCCCTGTTTTTCAATTGTCTTTTACAAATGAAACTGAGGAGCAATATGAAATTAAAATCCTGGAGGCCAACGAGGCCATCTACACAGAAACTGTTACAGGAAAAGAGTTGGTACGTAAGTTTCAATTCATCAACAACGGATCTGATGAAGACGTGTTAAAGATTCAAATTAAAAATATTTCTACCAAAGCGGTTATCACGTACAAGATAAATCCAACTACTACTATTGAAGCAGAAACTGAATTAGTGGCAAGTTTGTAAAATATACCACTGCGTCATCAATCCCGGCTAATTGCCGGGATTGATGTTTTCATTCCCCCGCCTTGTAAAAACAAAAAAGCAGGCCCTGATAAAAAGCCTGCTATAATTAAAAAGATAGATTCGTTATTGATAAGTACCCGGGCTGTTATCATCGCCACCAGCTACTTCGTAACTAACATTGTTATTGGCATCAATTATTTCTTTGTAATAAATACCGGAAGGTGCCAGGTAATATTTTTGTTGGTTAATCACCACTACTTTACTGTTGGCAGGCAATAGGTTTAGTAAAGCCCCCTGCTGCGGTGCCTGATCAGGTGCTACATTTGGGGTTGCATCAGGTGCATCCTGCGGCTGATCCTGATCCACGGTATTAATTACACCATCAGTACCAACTACCACATAGCTCAATTTATTTTTAGCATCAATTTGCTCCTGGTAAAAAGTGCCGCCCAGTTCATAATATTTTTGTCCGTTGATAACGGTGGCTTTGGCACCTGATGGCAAATGTTTTATGGTGGCACCCAATGGTGGTGCTATCACTTCGTAACCACCATTACTGTAAGGACGGTAATATACACCCTGGTAGTAATAATAAGGATTGCTGCCTAAGTAAAAGGGGGAATAACCAAAAGGTAAAATACTTAACCTAAAACCAAAGGATGGTCCAAAATGCGAATACCCGTAAGGAGATCTGTAAATAGGACGGTAATGATAACTTGGGTAATAATTATATCGCTGCCCGTAGCCATATCCATAGCTATAATTAGGACGATAAACAGGACGGTAATTATTGTATCCCCTGTTGTAACCACCACCATTATAGCCTCTGTAGCCCGGTACGGATGAAGAATAATTTCTGTTACCGCCACCCCTGTCGCCGCCACGATCTCGCCCGCGACCGCCACCACGACCACTTTGAGCAATTGTTGCCGAAGAAACGAGCAATACAATACAACCGGCCAACAGCAGGCGTGAAGCATATTGTAACTTATTCATAATAGTTTTTTTGTTACAGACATGAAATGTAGCAAATAGTTACATCGCTTTTATACAATTACAAACCTTTAACATTTAAGCAAATATCCCGATCTCGTTTTAAACGTAGCCAAGCCATGCTCATTAACTTATGAGCCAAATATCAATAACAATTCACTTCCGCAAAAGCAGTCATTATATTTTATCACCTTTATATAATAACAATAAAAGAAACAACCTTTAACATCTGGAAAACAATTGTATGATTTCATAAACAGTACTTTTGTGAGCAGCATGAAGAGAACACTGGCTTTTATATTATTACTATGTCACATGAACGCTTCTATGTTTTTACCCCAGATAGCGGAAGATGATGTGTATGACGCCAATGGAAAACAGGCAGATGATATTAACACTGTGATAGAATATTTCCAGGTGGCATTGGGGTACGATCATCATCCTGATGATGAAGACGATGACAACGGACAAAATTTTCATCTTATAAAAAACATTGAATACAATTGCCAGCAGGCGGGTATCGTTATTGAACACAAAGATTTTTTTACGATAGTGCCGCAACTATTTTACGATACCGATGAGGCCGCTTTTCAATCGCTTTCTTCAGACATTATTACTCCACCACCCGAGTGCGCCTGGTCCGCATAAATTCCTCACATCCTTTTACAGGTATTAAAACCGAACGTTTGCCACAGATGAAAATGTTGTGTGGTGATACGCATGTCTTTTTTAAAACTAATTTTTTAATTTATTCTCCATCATGAACCATTACAACCAAAAGCTTTGTGGCTTTTTGGGCATGTTATTATTTTGTGTTGTTATCGTACATGCACAGGATACTACCCGCATTACCCTGTCCGAAGCCGAAAAACAATTTTTGCAAAAGAACCTGACCCTGCTGGCTGAAAAATACAATATTGATATTGCGGAAGCCCTTGTTGTACAGGCTAAACTCTATACCAATCCAAACCTTTCGGTAACCGGAAATATCTATAATCCACAACAAAAGAAATTACTGGATGTGAGCAATCAAAGTGGCGAATATATGGTTGCCGTGCAGCAATTAATACGGGTTGCAGGCAAACGAAATAAAGAAATTAAACTGGCTGAAACCAGCACGCAGCTTAGTGAGAACCGCTTTTTTGATTTATTACGCACCCTAAGGTTTTCGCTGCGAAGTAATTTTTACAGTGCTTATTATTTACAAAATTCCATCAATGCCTACCAGGCCCAGATCGCTTCTTTAACAAAGCTGAATGAATCTTATGAAGCATTGAAAACAAAAGGAGTGGTCACAGTAAAAGATGCGATAAGAATCAAATCGCTTTTATATAGTTTGAAGGCAGAGCAAACGGGTTTGCAAAATCAGTTGAACGATGTGGAGGCCGAACTGCAAATATTGCTGCAGGATAATAAAACCCGCTTTGCACCGGTAATGGAAAAGAATAATGCGCTGTCTGCATCATTCAAACAAATGAACCTGACTGATTTAATTGATACTGCTTATCAATACAGGTTTGATTTAAAACTGGCGGAAAATACCTTGCTGTACAACCAGCAAAACCTGGCATTGCAAAAAGCACTTGCAAAACCAGATATCACCCTCGGTGCCCAGTTTGACAAACGCGGAAGTTTTGTTGACAATGCTTCCTTTCTGAATGTGGCCATCGACCTTCCATTTTTCAACCGCAACCAGGGCAATATCAAAGCGGCGAAACTTGGAAGTGATCAGAGCAAAGTGGTGTTGAACCAGCAAAAAAGTTCAGTTGAAAATGAAGTACAATCCGCCTACATAAAAGCATTGAACACGGATAAAATGCTGCAATCAATTGATCCCGGCTTCAGGGATGAATTTGAAAATGTATTGCAATCGGTTACTCAAAATTTTGAAAAGAAAAATATCAGCCTGATTGATTTTACTGATTTCAATGAATCGTATAAGAACAATATTCTGCAGATCAACCAACTTCAAAATGAAAAAATGCAGGCGATCGAAACTCTCAATTTTACCATTGGTAAAACTATTTTAAACAATTAACTCATAAAAATGAAAGCATTCATTCTTTGTTTACTCATTGCGCTTAACGTGTTCTTTATCTCCTGCGGCAATCACCAGCAGGAGCCTGTAAAAGACAGTAGCATTCTATCCGACAGTCTTATTAAAAACGTACAAACCGCACCGGTTGTATCAGAAAATATAAGCGATGTAATTAAACTAAACGGTAAAATTGAAGCAGACGAAAACAAACAGGCAAAGGTGTTTTCTTTGGTAAGCGGAAGAATCACTTCACTAAAAGTAGAACTGGGTGATTATGTACACAAGGGCCAGGTGCTGGCTGTTTTAAGAAGTACGGAAGTGGCGGGCTTTACCAATGATTTATCCATGGCCGAATCCAATGTTACCCTGGCCAAAAAAGCGATGGAAACAAGCAAAGATTTGTATGATGGAAAACTGGCTACAGAACAGGATTACCTGAATGCTAAAATTTCTTACAACAAGACTTTGTCGGAACTGAACAGGGTAAAAGAAGTGGCTGCCATCACCGGTGGTAAAAGTTCCACTTACACCATCACCGCACCTTTAAGCGGTTTTATTATTGAAAAAAACATTACCAATACATCCGAAGTGCGGGCTGACAACAATACCAATTTATTCGCCATAGCAGACTTATCAGGCGTATGGGTAATGGCCAATGTATACGAAGCCGATATGGATAACATTCACCTCGGGGATCTTGTAAAAGTGAATACACTTACCAATGCCGGTAAAGAATATACCGGTAAGATTGATAAGATATACAATATGCTGGACCCTGCTACCAGAACCATGAAAGTGCGTATTAGTATGAATAACCCCGGCATTGTACTAAAGCCTGAAATGTTCGCCACCGTAACAGTAAATGTAAAAGGTAATGATGAAAAACTGACCATTCCATCGCAGGCCATCATTATGGATAACAGTAAAAATTATGTAGTGGTTAAAAAAGATAATGCGCTGGCCGTTCATGAAATTAACCTCATCAAAAGAATTGATAACAAAGCCTACATCTCAGGGCTCGCCGGCGGAGAACAGGTAGTTACCAGCTCCCAGGTATTTCTGTACCAGGCATTGATCACTAAATAATCAAACAACAGTATGTTTAAAGCAATTAAAAAAGTTATCGCCTTTTCTTTAAAGAACAGGCTGTTTATATTTTTCGCAACCATTGTATTAATTATCTGGGGTGTTATTTCCTTTAGAAATATTCCTATAGAAGCCTTTCCGGATGTAACCAATACACAAATTACCATCATCACGCAATGGCCGGGACGCAGCGGTGAAGAAGTGGAAAAATTTGTTACCATACCGATTGAGGTTGCCATGAACCCCATCCAGAAAAAAACATCCGTCCGCTCCACCACCGTGTTTGGCCTTTCGGTTGTAAAAGTAATTTTTGAAGATGATGTGGATGACGCCTTTGCAAGACAGCAGGTAAATAACATGCTCCGGGATGTTGACCTGCCGGAAAACGCGGCACCCAATATTCAACCCCCGACGGGACCCACCGGGGAAATATTCCGGTATACTTTAAGCAGCAATTCCAAATCAGTAAAAGATTTAAAAACATTGCAGGACTGGGTGATAGAACGCCAGTTTCTCGGTGTGCCCGGTGTGGGTGATGTGGTAAGTTTTGGCGGAGAAGTAAAGACCTATGAAATTAAAGTGAATCCGCAAAAGCTGGCGTCGTATGGCATTACGCCACTGGATGTATACACCGCCGCCTCAAAAAGCAACATCAATGTAGGAGGCGATGTAATTGTTGACAACTCTCAATCCTACGTGGTAAGAGGCATCGGCCTGCTGAACAATGTGGAGGAAATAGGCAACATCATCGTAACAAATATTAACGGCACGCCCATACTGGTAAAGGATGTAGCGGACGTGGACATTTCGCAGTTGCCAAGACTGGGGCAGGTGGGCAGGGATAAACAGAATGATGTGGTGGAAGGAATCATCGTGATGCGCAAAGGAGAAAATCCCAGTGAAGTAATAAAGCGTGTACAAGAAAAAATAACCTACCTGAATGAAAAAATATTACCGCCGGATGTAAAGATCAACACTTTTTATAACCGCGACGACCTTATTGATTTTGCGACAGAAACCGTATTGCACAACATGCTGGAAGGGATCATTTTTGTAACAGTAATCGTTTTTCTTTTTATGGCCGACTGGCGTACTACGGTTATTGTGGCGATTGTTATTCCGCTGGCATTACTGTTCGCCTTTGTATGCTTGACATTGAAAGGAATGAGCGCCAATTTGCTGTCGATGGGGGCGATAGATTTCGGTATCATCATTGACGGGGCCGTGGTAATGGTAGAAGGTATTTTTGTGATACTGGATCAAAAGGCGAACAACGTTGGCATGCAGCGTTTCAACCTGCTGTCAAAACTGGGTATCATTAAAAACACCGGTGGCGAATTGGGCAACGCGATTTTCTTTAGCAAGCTTATTATTATCGCGGCGCTGTTACCTATTTTTTCTTTTCAAAAAGTAGAGGGCAAAATGTTTTCGCCCCTGGCGTGGACGCTTGGCTTCGCATTGCTGGGAGCATTGCTTTTAACACTTACCCTCGTGCCTTTGCTAAGCAGCATTTTACTGAGAAAAAATGTAAAAGAGAAACACAATGTTTTTACAGAAGCATTGACCAGCGGCATTATGAAGATGTTCTCGTGGACCTATCACCATAAGCGAATCACCCTGCTGATAGCAGGTTCCCTGGTGGTGGTTGGATTGTTTTTATTTAAGTTTTTAGGTACCGAATTTTTACCGGAATTGGATGAAGGTGCCATCTACATCAGGGCTACCTGTCCATTGAGTGTATCGCTCGAAGACTCCCGTGATATCGCCAATAAAATGCGCAACATCATCCGTGCTTATCCTGAAGTAAAACAGGTAATGTCGCAAACCGGGCGACCAAATGATGGAACAGATGCCACCGGTTTTTATAACATCGAATTCCATGTAGACATCTACCCTAAAAAAGAATGGAAAAGTGGTATCAGCAAGGAACAGCTTATTGATGCCATGCAAAAAAAGCTGGCGGTATTTCCGGGTATTGATTTAAACTTTTCTCAACCCATCATGGACAATGTAGAAGAAGCAGTGTCAGGTGTTAAAGGTTCGCTGGTAGTAAAAATTTATGGCGATACGCTCACCTATACCGAACAAAAAGCAAACGAAGTGTACGAGGTAATGAAACACATACAGGGCGTTGAAGATTTGGGCGTGATCAGGAATATCGGCCAGCCCGAATTGAGGATAGACCTTGACCAGAATAAAATGGCTTTGTATGGCGTAACGACGGCTGATGCCAATGCCATTATTGAAATGGCCATTGGTGGTAAAGCCATCTCACAAATTTATGAAGGAGAGAAAAAATTTCAGCTCCGGTTAAGGTATAAAGAAGGATACCGCGACAATGCGGAATCCATCAGTAATTTAATGGTGCCCACCATCAGGGGTTCGCAGGTGCCCATTAAAAATATCGCCACCATTCAGCGGCTCACCGGCCCCAGTATTATTTTCAGGGATGATAACCGGCGATACAGTGCGGTTAAGTTTTCTGTAAGGGGAAGAGATATGGGCAGCACCATCGCAGAAGCACAAAGTAAAGTAGATAAGGTGGTGCATTTAAACAAAGGGTACGAAATGCAATGGGCTGGTGATTTCGAAAATCAGCAAAGGGCGACCAAGAGGCTGGGCCAGGTTGTACCCATTAGTTTGTTGCTGATATTCCTGATATTGTTCATCATGTTTGGCAATGTAAAAGATGCCGGCATGGTGCTGCTGAACGTACCTTTCGCCATCATCGGCGGTATTGCGGCGCTGTTGTTATCGGGAACCAATTTTAGTATTTCAGCAGGCATTGGCTTTATTGCGTTGTTTGGTATTTGTATACAAAACGGGGTGATCCTCATTACTGTTTTTAAAAACAATTTACAGCGCATCAAAAAAAGTGAGTTCACCCATCACTCACTGGAAACCGCGATTGTTGAGGGTGTAAAAACAAGGGTACGGCCCGTGGTAATGACGGCCTTAATGGCGGCCATCGGTTTAATGCCGGCGGCCTTATCGCATGGCATTGGTTCTGAAACATCTAAGCCACTGGCCATTGTAGTAATTGGCGGTTTGATTACAGCAACCATATTAACCTTGCTGGTGTTTCCTTTATTCTTTTATTTAGGATACAGAAAGGTAGGTCAGCAAATGGATTAAATATTTGGCAAAGGAAGCAACTGATCCAGTTGTTTCCTTTGCTATTTTAACCCGTTAAAAATTTATCGAAACATATTAAAAACCGGTCAGCCAAATGCCGCATGACTAAAGCAAACAGGCTTTTCATTTTATAAAAAATATGCAATGAAACATTTTAAAACCAAGGGACTGCAACAACTGGTAGCTTTAAATATTACTGAACTTAGAAAGAGAAAAAATATTTTACAGAAAGACCTTGCTTCGCTGATAGGAATTAAACAGAAAGATCTTTCCCTGATCGAAAATGGGCATGTAGATTTACAATTGTCAACACTTGAAAAAATTGCTGTGGTATTGAAAGTACCCGCTGAACTTTTTTTATTACCTGTGCAATCCAATGAAGCCACCAATTGTGATTTTGCAGACAAGGCGAAATTGCTTGACACGATTGATAAGGACAAGCTCGGTTTCGTTTTAAACCTGCTCGATCTTTTTATTGACAACAGACTGCAACAATCGTAAAGTTGCATGCATGCCAGTATAGTCAAAACAACGGAAGAAAAACGCTATAGCTGGTTCAGGCAATAATAAATATTTTAGTAAAGGCCTCGCTGTTTTCATTAAGAAAGTAATAATATATCATAGCTAACTATATTTTTCATAACCTCTTCATTTTCTCACCTCTCAGAGGCATATTAACAACATTCAAAATAAACAAAAAATTGTATCCTTGAAACCCCATCGCATAAAAGTGCACCTCCAAAATATTTTACCCTTCAAAATATATAACTTGCGGCATGCATAAAAAAATACTCCTTCTCGGAAGCGGTGAATTGGGAAAAGAACTGGTGATAGCTTTAAAAAGACTGGGACAAACAGTGGTGGCGGTTGACAGCTACGCCGGTGCACCCGCCATGCAGGTGGCTGATGATTTTGAAGTGATCGACATGTTGAATACGGCCCAACTGGATGCCATTGTTGCCAAACACCAACCCGATTTAATAGTGCCTGAAATTGAAGCCATCCGCACCGAACAATTTTATGGGTACGAACAACAGCACATACAGGTGGTGCCCAGCGCAAGGGCGGCCAACTTTACCATGAACAGGAAACTGATCAGGGATCTTGCAAGTAAAGAATTGGGCTTGCAAACTGCAAGATATTTTTATGCCACCACTTTTGCTGAATTTACCAAAGCTGTTGCAGCAATCGGATTACCCTGCGTGGTAAAACCCCTTATGTCTTCCAGCGGCAAAGGACAATCTGTGTTAAAGAATTTGGAGGATCAGCAACAGGTGTGGGATTATGCCATTACCAGTTCAAGAGGCGATATAAAAGAAGTGATCATTGAAGAATTTATTGCTTTTGATAGTGAGATAACCTTACTCACTGTTACACAAAAAAACGGGCAAACGTTGTTTTGTCCGCCCATTGGCCACCGGCAGGAACGGGGTGATTACCAGGAAAGCTGGCAGCCGGTTTATATAAGTGAGCAGGATCACAAAGATGCCTGTGCCATGGCTGCAAAAGTAACTGCTGCATTAACTGGCGCCGGCATTTGGGGAGTGGAATTTTTTCTTACCAATAAAGGTGTTTATTTTTCCGAACTTAGTCCCCGGCCACATGATACCGGGATGGTTACCCTGGCAGGCACACAAAATTTATCTCAGTTTGAATTGCATGCAAGAGCGATTCTTGGGTTACCCATACCCGCCATACAATTGGAAAGAGCCGGTGCCAGTGCGGTAATTTTGGCCAGCAAAACAGCTGACTCTTTTACTATTACAGGCCTGGAAAAAGCATTGGAACAACCCAATACCGATGTCCGTATTTTTGGCAAACCCACCATCCGTCCTTATCGCAGAATGGCAGTTGCACTTGTGTACGATGGTATAGGTGCAGACACAAATGAATTGAGAAAAAAAGCGAAAATTGCAGCGGATAGCATTGTTGTTGAATAATCTTTTTGTAAGCACCTGCTGTCGTGAATTTATTCATTCAGCAAGCAGTTAGCTGAAGCCAATAAATATTTTTATGAGCCTGTTAAGCCACTAGCTTTTTATTGATGCCAGGCACAATGTAAATCAATGGGTGTGTTGTCAATCATTAAATAAAACCAGTAAAACAATTAACATGGATGACAAGTTTATGTTGCCCGCAT
>JAYWAU010000424.1:0-9712 GCA_043782265.1 Ferruginibacter sp.
ATGACAAAACGGTAATTTTTGGGATGCAAATCTTTTTTCATAATTGTAAAAGTTTGTGTATGGATTTTGCCATACGATTTTTAAAGAGGGCAAAAGTAATTAAAAAACTGAATAAAACGTTTGTATTAGTAAAGAATCTCAACTCTTTAATTTATTTCTTCCCTTTTGTGCAGGCATTAGCTTTTCATATTTGTTTGCTGTAAGGCAATTCCAACATTCCAGCTTTTAGAAGCCTGTATAACTTCCTGCAAATCATCAATTTTTTTGCCCGTTATACGAATAATATCATCCATAATAGCTGCCTGCACTTTAAGACCGCTATCCTTTATCAATTTTACTATTTTTTTAGCATCCTCTTGTTTAATGCCGTTTCTTACCGGCACCTCCTGTTTTACTATTTTGCCACTCTGGTGAGGTTCTTTACTTAAATCATATACTTCTGCTGCCAACCCTTGTTTCATACTTCTGCTAATCAGTACATCAACGATCTGGCTTAATTTCATTTCACTGTCTGCTTCCAGATTAATCTTAAAATCTTTTTTATTAAGTTCAATTAAAACATGGCTCCCTTTAAAATCGAATCTGTTGGTGATTTCTTTGCTAACGATATTAACTGCGTTGTCTAATGTTTGCAGATCAACTTTACTGGCAAAATCAAATGATGGCATAATGGTAGATTTAAAAAATACTGAGGAAATTTAAGAAGTAAAATTAAAGCATTTACCTTTTTATTAAAGCAAAGAAATTTTATAAGCTGAAATTTAAGTTAACCAATATTAGATACAGTCTTTTTGGATAACGGGCAATAAACTTCCTTTTAAAATTTGCAGACTAATTTTTAGCTTTAACTGAGTAAAAAATATGAAAGCATTTAACGAAAAAAGCAGCCCAAAATGAGCTGCCTGCCTTTTCTATTCTTATAATTAGTTAGCTCCCTTTACTCTATTCTGCTCATCTTCTGCGCCGCCGGTTTTTCTTTTTGGTGCTGATTTCATTGGTTTACCAAAACGATAAGTAAAGTTGAGTGATACTACTCTTGAATCATTGTATTGATGAAAACTTGCGTCAGTATTTAGTATATCTACTTTACCATTTTGAATCATAGTAAAAAATGCATCCCGGATATTTAGTTTAAGGCTGCCTTTTTTCTTTAAGATTTCTTTTTGTACACCCGCATTTATCTGGCTCAATGGGTTGATAGATATTTGTCCTTCTATACCCTTTGTGCGATAAAAACCAGACAATTCTGCACTCCATCCTTTCTTAAATTTAAACTGGTTGTTGATGTTTATTAGGTAAGTGGTACCAGACCTTGTTCCTGTGTTACCATACAATAATCCTTTGTAAGCACTGTAATTGGCCTCAGTGTAAACAATCAATGTCCATATTTTGGTTAACTCTTTTTGAGCACTTAAAGATATACTGGCATTGTCTGAGCTGGCAAAGTTGCCTTGTTTAATAACGGTAGCAAAGCCTCTTGGCTCAAATGTTTCACTAAACAAATCTTTTGTATGGGAATAGTTTACCGTTGTAGTTAACCATTGATTGTAAGTATGTGATGCTTCAAGTACATTGGCATAAGAAGGCCGCAAAAATGGATTACCCTCCCCATAAGTGTACTTGTCTAAATAAAACATAAATGGATTAAGATCTTCATAAGCCGGGCGGTTTATCCTTCTGCCATATGAAAAGCTAAACTGATTTTTTTCGTTGGCATTGTAGCTAACAAACATGGTTGGAAAAAGACCTACATAACTTTTCTTAAAAGAACTATCAGGCCTTTGCGGATTGCCAAACTGGTTGCCTGAATAATTGGTGTTCTCTAAACGAATACCCGCCTGAAAACCCCATTTTTTTACTTCTTTACTTGCATTAACATAGGCTGCATTTATGTTTTCTTTGTATTTGAACCGATTTGTTTTTTCGTAGTCAGGTACTTTTACATCGCCAATTATATTAAAATATCCTGCTGTATTATCTGTGTTTACAAAACTTGTTTTTACCCCTGTTTCAATTTTTAAGCCATTTTTTAATGGATGGGTATAATCTGCTTTTGCTGAATAAATATCGATTACCGATGGTAATTCACCTAATAATTTATTGCTGTTAAGTATGGTACCATCAGGTAGATATGTAACATTGCTGAAAGGCTGAGTTTTAGAAGCATTGTAATTTACATAATCAACATCCATCGTAAATTCTCTGCCAGTTGAATCAAACTGGTGACGCAGGTTAAGATTGACTCCTTTATTTTTCCATGATCCATCCTCGTCACTTGTTGAAATAGCCAAAGAATCTAATTTGCCCATATAGTTTTTAAGATAGCTTGTATTATTGCTTGTTTGTTTTTCAGGGTTTACAAATCCTGTAAATACTACTCCTACAGTAGTTTTTTTATTGGTATAATAATCAACTCCTATTTTACCGGTATTATTACCATTGTGATGTAACATTCTTGCATTTTGATCAAATATGGCGGCGATAGATTGATCATCGTTTTTATAAACACGCTTAATATCCAATTGTTGGAAACTGTTTCTATAGTTGATACTCAGGTTGCTAAAAACATTAAACTTTCCATTTCTATAATTCAAATTAAGGCTGTTATTTGTTTTACCATAAACACCTTGTCCATATCCAAGGATAACACTTCCATTAAAACCCTTTTGTTTATTTTTTTTGGTTCTGATATTTATAATGCCCGAATTACCAGCAGCATCATATTTTGCAGATGGATTGGTCATAATTTCAATCTGATCAAGATTGGCTGAGGACATACTCCTTAGTAAATTAGCCAGTTCTGGGCCATTTAAATAGGTAGGCTTTCCATCCAGCATAATCATAACTCCTTGTTTTCCCTTAAGACTAACGTTACCATCTTTATCAACAGTAACGCCCGGGCTTTTCTCCAAAACATCCATTGCTGTTGTACCTGCATTGGTTACAGAAGCATCAACATTCACTACTGTTTTGTCGAGTTTTCTTTCTATAAAAGGTTTTTTTGATGTAACTGTAACATCTTTCAGATCTTTGTTAAGAGGTATAAGCTGTAGCACATCTAATGAAATTGAAGACTGATCTGGAGACAAACTAAATGATTTACTGTAAGCTGTTTTATGCCCTGTTGAGCTGGCAGAAACAAGGTAATTACCATCTTTAATATTTTCAAATGTAAAATTCCCCTGCTTGTCAGTTACCGCAGCTTTAATAAGGCTGCTGTCTTTACCTGATAAAAGAGAGACTGTAGCGGCATCGATTACTTCCTGTTTACCACCTTCTTTAATTATCCCAGATACTTTACCTGTTGTTTGTGCAAGGCTGACAATACTTATACTCATAGCAGTCAGCAGGTTTATTAAATGTTTCATGGTTATACTTTATACTTTGTTTTGAATTGTACATAACAAAAGTAGGTACTTTGTATAACAAGGAACAATGGAATACACAAACGGTATTTAATTACTGATGACTGGCAAATAAATAATTTGACCATCATAATTCCTTACAGGCAGATGTTTAATGCTTATACCGTTGATTAAGCTAAATAAAAACTGGCTTGCTTATCGGTTTTTGGAGTAGTTAAATTTAGCAATTACAATCAAAAGGGCTCCTGCCAATATCAAGAAGAAGGCTATAATTTCAGCTTGGCTTAATTGAAAACCTAATACATTGTACAGATGATTTACACGTATTTTTTCGATAAAAAATCTTTCAAAACCATTCAAGATAAGGTAAGTCCCAAACATAACTCCCGGAATCCTGATTCTTTTTCTAAATGTCCAAAGCATCAAAAAAAGCAACGTGCACATAATGGTTTCATAAAAAGCAGTAGGAAAAACAGGTTGTGGTAATGCCCGGCAATGCTCCTCTTTACAATTTGGTATTTTTTTCCCATCTTTATTTACATTCATAGGATATGAGTAGGCAATCATCCAGTTAGGTAAAAATGTAGGGCCTTTGAGTGCCAAATGTGGAACCGACTCGAGACTTTCGAAAGTTCTTGCAGCGGGCAAGTAAGTATAAATATTTCCACTATCTAATATTTTTCTTTCCAAATGATACGTAGAATATTTCTGTAGTTGCTGGTTAAACTCTCCTTCTTTGGCTTCTCTTACCTTACCGTACTCATCGCTTATGTAGGCACTATTGTATATTCCCCAATCACCGTCTCCGGCAACCTGGCATCCAATTCGGCCTACAGCATAGGCAATCATTAAAGCGGGTGCAGCTGCATCAGTTAAATGAGCCAGTTTAATTCCTTTTCGATAAGCATACCAACATATAGCAGTGGCAGCTAAAATTAAGCCGCCATAAAAAGTTAAACCTCCCCCTGAAAAAAGTGTTCCAATTGGATCTGCAATTAATTCATCAATATTCTCAACTGCATCAAATAATTTTGCTCCCAAAATACCAAATATCAATCCCAATATTATAATATCGCCTACCCTGTCATGCGGCCAGATTCTTACTGTTCGTTGCTCAGGGACTTTTAATTTTTGCTTATTCTTTTCCCACCATTTTAAAGCTATCAAAATACCTCCCACAATTAAACCTGCCAATATATTTCCATCTCTTGAAAAAATATAAGTTTGCGGACTTACCTCTTCTGGTTTATCTAATAACAAACCAAATAACTTATATCCAAAAACAAAACCAGTTATAAAATTTACAAAAAGATCAAGAAATGTTGCAGGTGTTCCAACAGTAATAGCTTCTTCTCTTGGCAATAATAAACCTTGCTTTTCTTTACGTTTTAATTCAGCTGATAAAACGATGGCAGCCGACACAAAACCCATTGCTACCATTAAACCAAAGGTGTTTAATAGGTATAAGGCTTTCCATTCTACTCCAAACCAGTCTTTAAAAACGTAATATAAATTGGGATACATACTGCAATAAATTAAGGGCGCAAGATATTCAATTATTCTTTGCGGCAAAGTATTAGTATAGCAGGGCTTTAAAGAAAAACCCCGAAACATTAAGCTTCGGGATTTAATAAAATTTGTTTGATTTGTTAGTTGCAATATTGATCAAAAGCGCCAATAAGATTTTCTGCAATCATTTGTGCACTCCTGCCTTCAATGTTATGCCTTTCAATAAAATGTACCAATTGACCATTTTTAAATAAAGCAATTGATGGCGATGATGGAGGATAAGGCAATAAATGTTCCCTTATTTTTTTTACAGCATCTACATCAAAACCAGCAAAACTTGTTGTTAAGTTATCTGGCTTTTTTGTACTGTTGTGCACAGCCATTAAAACACCGGGCCTTGCAGTTCCTGCACTGCAGCCACAAACAGAATTAATAACTACAAGTGTAGTTCCTTCAACAGCTAATTTAGTATCTACATCTGTAGCGGTTAACATTTCAACAAATCCATTTTCTGTTAACTCTTCCTTCATTGGTATTACTATTTCTTCCGGATACATAGTTTTTAATTTTTTAGAATGCAAATCTACAACCTTAGTATCAATTAAGATTGAAGTTGACGGATATGTTTAAAAACTACCAATATCGAAAGTAGTCAAATTGTCGTTTAGTATTAACAAAACAGCCAAGATGGCATCATATTGTAATCATATAAGACAAAAGTTGTTATAAAACCATTTGGAACATGGTTTGAGAATATAAATCAAACAAAAATTAATAATTTAAAATTGTAAAAGCTATGACATTCGTAAAAGTTAATAACCCGGTTGCAAAAAATTTTGATGGTTTAATGAAAGATATTTTTAATGAAATACCAGCCAATTTTGGTAAAACTTTCAGAGAAGAAGTTTTAGGATTTCCTCCAGTTAATATTGTTGAAAAAGATAGTGCATATCATTTGGAAGTAGCAGCACCTGGTATGGAAAAAACTGATTTTACTTTAAAACTGGATGGTACTTTATTAACCATTAGTGCAACAAAAAAAGAAGAAGTAAGAGATGAAACTTTAAAAAGTATTAGAAAAGAATTTAGTTACAAAGGATTCAAGAGAAGCTTTACCCTGGATGAAAAAATTGATGCCGCTAACATTGCTGCTAAATATGAAAATGGTATTTTGAAAGTTGATCTTCCCAAAAAAGAAGAAACGAAAGTAGCAAGTAAAGAAATTACTATTCAGTAAATTTTAACAATTAACATACAGTTGGTTTTGGTTAAGAAAAGGCTATTCCCGTAAAACGGAGTGGCCTTATTTTTTTAATGACAACGCAGCTATGTTTTTATGTTTTAACTTTACCACCAACCTGAATAACAACTATACATGATAAGAAAAAAGATATTACACTTACTGATTTTTTTAATAATGCCGGTAGCACTTCTCTCCCAAATAAAGGAAGACTCATCATTATTTAATTTATTTAACCAGCCCACAGATACAGCACTTAGAATAAAAAATTTGAACCCGTATTTTAATTTACATGTAGATTCAACTCTAAGATATCCTTTAATAATAAATAAAGACCTGGCTAAGTATTATTGGTTTTTAAAAAACTCTCCTGTAGGATTAAAAATTAATAAAGATAACGGTGAGCTTACTTTTAAGGCAGAAAAATCATATTTTCTTTCAGGACGATTAAAATACGATTACGAATACAAAGTATCCCTGATTGTACAAAACCTCGACAACCCGCTGGAACGTGTTGATACAAGTTTTGTATTGCTATTTTACAATACCGAAATTATTCCATCCAAAGTAAAACCTACAGTAACAAACACACTGTTTATAGACGAAGGTGATACGGTAAGTTTTAAACTACAATGTGACAATGGTAATTTTCCCGTTGAAGAAATTACCTATTTTAGCAATTACCCTATTAAATCGTTGACACCCGTTACCAAATGTAACGATGACTTTACCTGGGTGGCACCGTTTGATTTTGTAAAAGATACTGAAAAGGACAAACAAAAAAAACTGGAGATCTATTTTATCGGTACCAATAAGTTCAATAACAAGGATACTGCAGTTATAAATATCGTGGTAAAAGAAAATATCAATTATCCGCAGCAAGTAATTGAATTTGAAAAATTAAAGGTGGAAATTGAGCATTATGTAGTTCAATTAAAAAGTAGTTTCAGGTTGGTTGATAAAAAAATAAAAAAGACAAAAAGTACAAGAACAAGTTTTGACCTAGCCTCTGCATCTGCAGGTTTGGGAGGTACCGTTTTTTCCTCTTTACCCGGAAGCAACCAACAAACTGTCGGCAAAATTTTACCGAGTGTAGGCGTGTCCCTGGTACCGGTAAAAGAAGCATCAGCCCCTAACAGCAATGCTGACCAGAATACGGCTACATTGATAAGGAGCAGTATTAAAAGGCTGGAATACCTATTAGCTGAGAATGGGCTTGTTGGAGAAAGAGATCCGGACATTTTAAATAAATCAAGAAAGCTAAAAGAGGAATTAAAGCAATCCCAGATTCAACTGATTGATATACCCATTGCTGAAGAAACTGCCAGCAGTAAAGAACTGGATGAATATTTTAATAATCCTAAAGTAAATAAAAAATACAGGGTTAAGCACTCTAATTAACAACAAAAGTGGCCTTGCCAATTTGTCTTTCTTTAAATTCTTATCTCCTACATATAGCCTAGAATTTTTAACATGCTTTGCGCTGTTTGTTCTTTTGCGTAGACCCAATCAACCAGTTTGCCATTTTTATCGTGTCCAACAATGATGTGTTTGGGAGAAGGGATAAGACAATGCTTAATTCCGCCATAACCACTAATCTGGTCCTGATAAGCTCCAGTATGGAAGAAACCGACATATAAAGGTTCACCCCCTGCCGTTAATTTAGGTAAAAACACCTCGTTGATATGTTCTTCAGAATCATAATAATCATGACTATCGCAGGTTATACCGCCTAATGTTACCCGCTGGTATTCATCTTTCCATTTATTAATGGGAAGCATCAGGAACTTCTCGCCTATTCCCCAGGTGTCCGGTAAAGTGGTAATAAATGAAGAATCAATCATGTACCATATCTCACGATCATTTTGCATTTTCTCGCCAATTACACTGTAAATATGAGCCATACTTTCACCTACTGTGTAACTACCGAATTCTGTAAAAATATTAGGCATTTGTACCTTATTTCTTTTACAGGCAACTTTAATATTACGTACAATTTCATTAATCATAAATTGGTAATCATATTCAAAACCTAAAGAGTGTTTTATTGGAAAACCACCGCCAATATTTATAGAATCCAGTTCAGGACATATTTTTTTTAACTGGCAATAGAGATTAATCACTTTATTCAATTCACTCCAATAATAAATATCATCTTTTATCCCTTTATTTAAAAAGATATGAAGCATTTTTAATTGAAACTTATGTTCAAATCCTTCTATTTCATCTACATAAAATTCAAGAATGTCTTTAGCTCTCATTCCTAACCTGGAAGTATAAAAAGGAAAGTTTGGCTCTTCTTCCGCTGCTACTCTAATACCCACTTTAAAAGGTACTTTCACAGACTTGTATGCTTTTAGTTCTTCTTTATTGTCAAGGATGGGAATCACATTTTTAAAACCATTGTTGAGCAAACGTGAAATACGGCTGGTATAAGATTTTTGCTTGTAACCATTACAAATAATGTAGGTGTCTTTATTGATTTTTTTCTTTTCGTATAATTTATTTACTATCTCAATATCGTATGCATAGGATGTTTCAAGGTGAATATCATTCTTTAAGGCTTCTTCAACAATAAATGAAAAATGAGAGCTCTTGGTGCAATAGCAATAATTATACTTCCCCTCGTATTTATGCTTTTTGAAAGCATTGGCAAACATTACTTTCGCCTTATTTATCTGCATCCCTATTTTAGGTAAATAAGTAAGTTTCAATGGCGTACCATATTTGTCAATCAGCGCCTTTATATCTTGACCGTTATATTGCAAATACTCATCTTCAACTTTAAAATCATGTTGCGGAAAGTTAAAAGTCTGATCTACCAGGTCAGCGTAAGTATTGTTCATGTTATTCATTGACTGCAAAGGGTTTTATTTATGAAATGCAAATGTACTTGAATGATGAATGTAATAAATAAAAAAGAGCGGTTATGATATTATCACAACCGCTCTTTTTTAATATTGTATTCAAAACGCTTTTCGTTTTTAGTATACTTCAATAATTTATGCCTTTACCTGTGCTACCAAACTCTTGAAACTTTCAGGCTCGTTCATGGCTAAATCTGCCAACACCTTACGGTTGATATCGATGTTTTTAACAGCTAACTGGTGAATAAACTCACTGTAAGTTAAACCTTCTGCTCTAACAGCAGCGTTGATACGTGCAATCCACAAAGTGCGGTATTCACGTTTTTTTAATTTACGGCCAACGTAACTGTATGTTAAACCTTTTTCCATTACGTTTTTGGCAACGGTATATACATTTTTACGTTTACCATAATAACCTTTTGCGGCTTTTAGAACTCTTTTTCTTCTGGCCCTTGATGCAACTGCATTTTTTGAACGTGGCATATCTTACTAATTTTGAAATGTTAATGTGTTGAAATGTAAATTGGTTTATTGAAACTGATCTACCCTTTCAGGCGTAATAAACGCAATACGAAATCGTGGTTAGTAGAATGTACTACGCCGTCTTTTCTTAAATTACGCTTGCGCTTTTTTGATTTCTTTGTTAAGATGTGACGTTTGAAGGGCTTTTGAAAGGTAACCAGTCCGGTTCCTGTAACTTTAAAACGCTTTTTTGCGCTTGAGTTGGTTTT
>JAYWAU010000425.1:0-9675 GCA_043782265.1 Ferruginibacter sp.
ATTGTTTAAGGCATGGATAACATCATATACTTCCTGCACGCTCATTACAACCGGTAGCTTATGGCTATGTGCAGCAAAAAGTACCGACGGTATCTTATAAGGTTTATTTTGTACCTGCCTGAAAAAGAAAGCAAAGCTATTGGCTGCCATTTTAGATTTTACCCTGCTGCAACCATGGGTTTTGTTGAGATAAATCAGGTAGTTGAGCGTGTCGTCATAGGTAAGTTGAGAAGGACGGACATCGCAGTAGTAGCTAAATAAAAAGCGAAGCTCCTGCAAATAATTACGAATAGTGGCCGGGCTGTATTCGCCCAGTTTTAATGAATCATCTGTTCGTTGCAGTGCATTCACCGCATACTGGCTAAGTGTTTTTTTTCTTGCATAAATTAAAGTTTAGAATACTAATTTACTACAAAAACAGTATAAAGCCCATTGCGATAGCAATGTTGGTTCAACGTCTGTATTTATGTTATAAGACGCTATTAAAAATAAAAATAAGAAAAAATTGTTATTGATAGTCAACAATTTATTATTATACATTTTGTATTGTCGTTAGGACAATACACCATTTATTTAGTAAAAAATAGTAGTTGCTTACTATTGCAACGCATCCACATCCGCTTATAAAAAAGTTCCGCAATGGTATACGGTGCAAGAGGGCGGCGCAACAATGCTCCACATAGCTTATTAGCCCGGACCAACCTATTTTTTAAAACAATTCCGGCTGCACATTATCTTCATTATGCTTTTTCTCCCACTCCATTTCTACGCTTTTTGAATAGTCTGTAAGCTTGGCACCTACTGCCTTCCAGCCCATTACATCTACCATTTTGTTTACCTTAAATTTGGCGCTGCGTACCAACTGGCCACGGCCGGAGTGTACAATCAACAAAGGCTCTTCTTCGGTGGTAACCGTTTCGAGGCGGTTGTCTTTTCCTTCTTTGATAAAGAAGAATTTACTTTTAAGCGTGGTGGTTTCGATTTTAAACCGCTTGATGTTATACTGTAATTTTTCGTTGTCGAGGTACACCGCAGTAATTATTTTATCTGCCCTGAATTTTTCTATCAGCAATATTTTTTCTGCATCAAAACGCTGGGTTAACTCCTGGTCGGTAATTTCATAATTGCCGTCGTTAAAAATAACCAGTATCCTGTCTTCTGCATCAAACTTACCAAGGTACTCTCCTTTTTCTTCCGTGTTAAGGCGGCCAAACTTATTATCGAACCAAAGTTTTTTTGCATCTAAAGTAGATTTGCCGGCTTCTTTAAACTTCACCGATTTTATGGGGTACTTGGTAACCTGGTTGCCAATGCTGCCACGGCCTTTTATTTCCAGCTCTTCAAAATAAAATTCCAGTTCTTTCTTTTTGGCCGTGCAATTGGGGCTTAGCACAATCTTTACCACTTCTGCCTCGCCATTGGGGTTGGCAGAAAAATAATGTACCCTGCTTTTTTCTGATCCCTTTGTGAGGTAGTATTCTTTATCACGTGTGATACCTGTAACATTAAAACGTTTGGCATACGATACGCAGGTTTTGCCATCGGCATACACCAAATTGTAGGTGGTGCGTTCATCACTTTTTTGAAACACCGCCACATGTATAATATCTTTGCCAATAAAGATTTTGTCTGATACCCTCACCACCTTCATGACACCAGTTTTTGTAAAAGCAATGATATCATCCAGGTCTGATACTTCTGCAATCAGTTCATCTTTCTTTAAACCCGTGCCAATAAAACCATCTGCATAATTTACGTACAACTTAATGTTGGCAATGGCTACACTCTTGGCCTGTATGGTGTCAAATAATTTGATCTCTGTTTTACGTTCCCTGCCCTTGCCAAATTTTTTCAACAGGTTTTCGTAGTAGGCGACGGCATATTCTGTTAAATGCTCCAGATCGTATTTAACCTGTTTTATATCTGCTTCAAGACCCTTTATCTGTTCATTCAATTCGTCTATATCCAGTTTGTAAATACGGCGTACAGGCTTCTCTGTAAGCTTTACAATATCTTCTCTTGTAATATCCCTACGCAATAATTTTTTAAAAGGTGTGAAGGCAGCGTCAATCGCAGTCAATACTTTCTCCCATGTTTCGTGTTTCTTTTCTAACTCCTTATAAATTTTTTCTTCAAAGAATATTTTCTCCAGTGAAGTGTAGTGCCATTTTTCCTGTAGCTCGCCTAACCTGATTTCAAGTTCACGTTTCAGCAGCTCTTTGGTATTATCGGCTGAAATCCGCAGCAGTTCGGGCACGCCTAAAAACTGTGGCCTGTCTTTTACAATCACGCAGGCGTTGGGCGAAATGCTTACCTCGCAATCTGTAAATGCATACAGGGCGTCAATGGTGATATCCGGAGAAATACCGGGTGCAAGTTCTATGATAATTTCAACTTCAGCAGCCGTATGATCGTTTACTTTTTTAATTTTTATTTTTCCCTGGTCGGTGGCTTTTACAATGCTTTCCATCAACTGCGTAGTGGTAACACCGTAAGGAACGTTCCTAATAACCAATGTCTTTTTATCTACTTCCTCAATGATGGCCCTTACCCTTATTTTGCCGCCTCTTTTACCTTCGTTGTAATTGGTGGCATCCATGGTGCCGCCGGTTAAAAAATCGGGCAGCAATTCAAACTTTCTTCCTTTTAAATATTTGATGGATGCATCAATCAGTTCGCAAAAATTGTGTGGTAAAATCTTTGTTGCCAATCCTACCGCAATACCTTCTGCTCCCTGCGCCAGTAACAAAGGAAATTTCATGGGCAATGTGACGGGTTCATTCTTTCTGCCATCATAGCTTAATGCCCATTCGGTGGTTTTGGCGTTAAAGGCTACCTCTAATGCAAACTTGCTCAGTCTCGCTTCAATGTATCTTGGTGCGGCTGCATCATCACCAGTGCGTACATCTCCCCAGTTTCCCTGTGTTTCAATCAGCAGGTCTTTTTGCCCGAGGTTTACTAGGGCATCGCCGATGCTCATATCTCCATGCGGATGGTATTGCATGGATTGCCCGATGATGTTGGCCACTTTATTAAAACGACCGTCATCCATTTCTTTCATGGCATGCAGAATACGGCGCTGTACCGGTTTTAAGCCATCTTCAATGGCGGGTACGGCTCTTTCTAATATTACATAACTGGCGTAATTTAAAAACCATGTTTTGTACTGCCCGCCAATACCACTGTCTGTGTGTATGTAATCTTCTTTGCTTTTACTTGTTGCCATTTGTTATTGCTCTTTGTTAAACCTCGTAAAGCTCCAGCGGTTGCCCGTTTGGATCGTAAAAAAAACAAAACTTTTTATTGGTTATTTCATCAACCCGTATGCCTTGCACATCAACTCCCTTAGCAATCAACTCCGCTACCGATTGCTCAATATTATCTACAGAAAATGCCAAATGGCGCAACCCTTTTTGTTCAGGAAAAGAAGCCCTTTCTTTATATTCCGGAAAAGAAAACAATTCAACCTGGTATTGCCCATTGATGGCAAGATCCAGCTTATAAGACTTTCTTTCTTCCCTGTAGGTTTCTTTTACTATTACAAAGCCCAATACTTTTGTATAGAATGCTTTGCTGCGTTCGTAGTCATTTGTTAAAATAGCTACGTGATGAATGCCTTTTATCTTCATGCTGATCAGGCTTTTGTTTTAATTTCAAAATCTTTCATATTGCCAACCTTTCCCTGCACATCAAATTTATCCTGCGCTATCAATACTTTTAAACGCCATAACAAATAAGCATCGCCCGTGGTTTCTTTTGCCTTATTTAAAAACTGGCTGATAATTTTAGATGCCTTCTGCCAATCGGGTGTAATAAATTTTATTAGCTCAGCATCATAATAATCATACTCCGCCTGTCCCAATTTTTTCCCTCCTTCCAGTAAGCGGACTCCCTTATTTTCTTCGCATAGTTTTGTCCATTCATCTGGATCAACTTCAAACTCACTCAGCGTAATTTCCCTGGCCAGTTTTTTTGCCTTTAAAAATTCTTTTGCCTGAATTTCATGCAACCAGTTAGGATAAAAAATATTTCCTTTTTCGTTTATGAAGGGCAGGTTGTTAAGGTACAAAATAAATACCCTGCGTTGAAACTCCTGCATGTATTTGAGCAGCCAGTAATAGCCGCTTACATCGTGCTTGTTTTGTGCGGCCCATATCCAGATGATTTCATCTTCGTTCCTTCGCATGGTGCCCACAAGTTCAGTTATGGTTTTATAATCATCTACTTCACCGCTGTCTGCTTTGCCATCATAATCGCTACCGGCCAATACATCCCGCCACCATTGCTTTCGGTTTTCAATTCCTTCGCCAATATAAATATTGTACAATGGTCCCACTGCGTAATCATCTTTTACCTGTATTACCTCACCCTGCAATGTTTCATCCAATGCAATGGCTTCTTTTATAACTTTTACATCCGCCTCGTCAAATACTATGTGTATCATATTTTAATTAAGAATTAGTAATTAATAATTAATAATTTCTTTGTTGTTTGTAATTTTAAAAATGTCAAAGAATAAACCCTGCATTTTATTTATATTTTAATTTGTATCTGGCATCTGCTTATTTTTGGTAGAGTTTAAGATGGCTGTCAGAATTTTTATTATTTCTTCACAGTCAGTAATAAATGAATCTGCAAGTTTACTTTCCAGTAATTCGGTCTCTTTCAAAAGTCTTAACCAATATCTTGTTTCCCTTGCTTCCCGGTAAGCTATTTCTAATTTATGTGCAAAATCTTTTCTCGACGATCCTCCAGCAGATTCTTCTACATTAGCACCTACCGATGTTCCACTTCTCAATAATTGTACGCACAAATCTCTTTCTACTTTTGTCTTTCTTAAATGAACAAACAACTTAACGATCCTTAATCCAAATTGAAAAGATTTCTCAAGAATTACGTTGTCATTTTTCATACAATCTTAATTTACCCCAAGTGAACAATCCCCAATTCCAAAAAATTATTAATTACTAATTATTAATTTTTAATTACTGCATCTTCGGTAACCAAATCAACTTCAACCGTCAAATTATCAATAATAAATTCCTGCCTGGTGGGTGTGTTCTTGCCCATGTAATATTCAAGCAATTGCTGAATATGTGTGTCTGGTAACATCATTACGGGTTGCAGTTTCATATCACGGTTTATAAAACGGGCAAACTCGTCCGGACTAATTTCTCCCAAACCTTTAAAGCGGGTGATCTCCGGTTTGCTGTCGAGTTTTTTTATCGCTGCCTGCTTTTCTGTTTCATCATAACAATAAATGGTTTCCTGTTTATTACGCACCCGAAACAAAGGTGTTTCCAAAATATAAACATGCCCGTTCTTAACCAGGTCGGGAAAAAATTGCAGGAAAAAAGTCATCAGCAATAAACGGATGTGCAAGCCATCCACATCTGCATCGGTAGCAAAAACGATGTTATTGTAACGCAGGGTTTCATAGCCTTCTTCTATATTCAATGCATGTTGCAACAGGTTGAACTCTTCATTTTCGTACACCACTTTTTTGGTAAGGCCGTAACAGTTTAGCGGCTTACCCCGCAGACTAAATACTGCCTGTGTATTTACGTTACGGGCCTTGGTAATGCTACCGCTGGCACTATCTCCTTCTGTAATAAAAATGGTGCTTTCCTTTTGTTTCTCTAAAATATTGTCTTTGTCTTTTCCGTTTGCCTCATCGTTGTAATGAAACTTACAGTCTCTTAATTTTTTATTGTGCAGGTTGGCTTTTTTAGCTCTTTCATTGGCCAGCTTGCGAATGCCGGATAATTCTTTTCGTTCCCGTTCATTTTGCTCAATGCGTTTTTTTAAGGCCTCAGCTGTGGCCGCATTTCTATGTAAATAATTGTTCAACTCTTTACCTAAAAAATCACCTATAAAATTGCGCATGCTTGGGCCGCCTTCGTACACATTTTGAGATCCCAGTTTTGTTTTTGTCTGGCTTTCAAAAACAGGTTCCTGCACCCTTACAGAAATGGCAGCGCAAATGCTTCCCCGTATGTCAGCAGCATCATAATCTTTTTTATAAAAGTCACGGATTGTTTTTACATAGCATTCCCTAAAAGCCGCTAAATGTGTACCGCCCTGTGTAGTAAACTGTCCGTTTACAAAACTGTAATATTCTTCCCCATAGGCGCTTTCGTGGGTTAATGCCAGTTCAATATCTTCTCCTTTTAAATGAATGATCGGATACCTGATTTCATCTTCGTTGGTTTTGCGTTGCAACAGATCAAGCAAACCGTTTTTACTAACATAACGTTTGCCATTCAGGTTCATTACCAGGCCTGCATTCAGGTAACAATAATTCCAAAACTGGTTGTCTAAATATTCCTGTACAAAATGAAAATTTTTAAAGATGCTTTCATCGGGTATAAATTCTACAAAGGTTCCGTTCTCTTCCTTAGAGGTGGTCTCTTTGTGATCTTTTGTTAAAGCACCTTTTGCAAACTCTGCCGTTTTTTCTTTACCCTCACGATAGGCTGTAACTTTAAAATAATCGCTTAATGCATTAACAGCCTTTGTTCCTACACCATTAAGACCAACACTTTTTTGAAACGCTTTACTATCGTACTTGGCACCGGTATTAATTTTACTTACCACATCAACTACTTTACCAAGTGGAATACCCCGGCCATAATCTCTTACAGTAATTGTTTTGCCTTCAATGTTTACATCCACATGTTTACCGTAGCCCATGGTATGTTCATCTATGCAGTTATCAATAACCTCTTTCATTAATACATAAATACCGTCATCTGCGCTGCTGCCATCTCCTAATTTACCAATATACATACCCGGCCGCAAACGGATATGTTCTTTCCAATCCAGGCTTCTTATTGAGTCTTCGTTGTAATCAGCCGCTATTTTTTCTCTTTCTGCCATTATAGTTTTTATTGTACCAACATTTTTTATTCAATCAGCATTGTTGTAGTTTGTCCGCCGTGGCGGATAACTCTCTTGTACCAAATACCTATGTGTAAATTTTATCAAAGCTCCTCTTTAAAGCCAAGGATAATTTTTCCATAATTATGGTAAACGGTGTACAAGCTACTAATTTTTTTAGTAATTTTTAATTGAAGCAAATATAAGTAAACCAACATAGAGATACTTAGTAGTGTTCTTAACACCTGTGTATAAAAAAAGAAGACTCCTTCCACTAAAGACGCACTAAGGAAATTTGGCTATTTTAAAAACTTTTTATTAAATCAAGTTCAGGCTACAATTAACAAAGAAATATTCGCATAAAAAGAGCTTAGCAAAAAGCTAAAGATGGAGATTTGCTGCGGCGGATAAGGCACAACAATGTGGCACATTGCTTCTCAGCCAGAACAATAAATTCTTACGATAAAATATTCTTCATAATAACCATTTAATAAAATAAATTATCTGTATTTTAGGTTGCCTAAAAACTATAAATTTGAAAAAGAAAATATTGGTTATTTTAACATTTACAGGATTATTATTTTTGTTCGCTTTTCGATATCTGCCAAAGTCTGCCGGTAGTAAATTAATATTTATTTCAAGGGAGCAGGCTTTACAAAATAAATTCATTGTACAATGCAGCCCCGACTGGAATCATTTAAACAGTGACAGCCTGGCCAACAGCATTAGTATATTAACAGGCTGGGGCAATTACCCATGGCCAATCGATTCAAAAAGCGATAGCGCCCGTTTGTATTTTCAGCAGGGTATTAACATGTATTATTCCTTTCACATTATTGAGGCAATGGCATCCTTTAAAAAGGCTGAAGAATTTGACAATACCAACCCTATGATTTTTTGGGCACAGGCATTGGCGTATGGACCCAACATTAATGATTTTGCGTATGCCGCTACACCAGAAGCTTTTACGGCTACACAAAAAGCTCTGTCATTATCTGCCAATTGTACTGCAAAAGAGAAAGCATTAATAAATGCAATGAGTGTACGGTATACTCACGACAGTACCATCAGCAGGGCTTCCCTAAATCAATTATACACAGCCGAAATGGAAAAGGGCTATCACAGCTTTCCCAAAGATGCAGATATAGCTGCTTTGTATGCCGATGCCATGATGTTACAACATCCATGGGAATACTGGAAACACAATGGCGAAGCACAACCATGGACTCCGCGGATTTTGGAAGTGCTTGAAAAAACCTTACAGCAATCGCCGCTTCATCCCGGTGCCAATCATTATTATATTCATTCTGTTGAAGCATCCGCCAATCCGCAAAGAGCCTTACCCAGTGCAGACCTGTTGTCGAAATTAATGCCTTCCGTTTCACATATGGTGCATATGCCTTCTCACATTTACATTCGCAGTGGCATGTATACAGAAGGAACCATAGTAAACGAAATGTCGGTAAAAGGTTACAAAGAATACCTTGCCGCTTACCCTTATGTGGCTAACAGTGCCTCCCTTTATCTTATTCATAACCTGCATATGCAATCGGCTTGTGCCATGATGGGGGCAGGTTATAGCTATAGTTTAAAATCGGCCGAAGCATCCAGGGAAAGTTTTGATACTTCATTTATGTCTATCGCCGCACCATTCGGCACCTTTATACAATACGTTTACATGACTCCCGTAATTACCAATATTCGTTTTGGCAAATGGGATGAAATATTGAATGCGCCATCAATTCCGAATAATTATGTGTATGCCAGTTTTTTGAACCATTGGGCAAGAGGCATTGCTCAGGCAAGAAAAACCAATATAGCCGAAGCAAAAAAAGAATTGACGTATTTGCAGAAAAATATGCGTCAACCGGATATGCTTGTGGTGATGCAGCCTTTTAACGCTCCGGCTGATGCGGCAAAAGTGGCTGAAAAATTACTGGAAGGTATAATAGCCGAACAAGAAAATGATTTACCTACTGCATTGCTATCGTTTTCAGAGGCGGTAAAAAATGAAGACGCTTTGATTTACAATGAACCAAAAGATTGGTTGTTGCCAGCAAGGACATACCTTGGAGCAACGCTTTTAAAAGCCGGCTTATTTTCAAAAGCCGAAAACATCTTTAAAGAAGATTTAAAAGAAAATCCAAATAATCATTGGTCTTTGAAAGGCTTATATGAATCTTTGCAAAAACAAAAAAAGCATACAGCAGCAAGCATCATTAAAAAGCAATTGGATAAAACAATTACTACGAATGATATGAAGGATTTGCCTGTTGTTTTTTAACAACTAAAATTAAGCTGGTGCTGCTAATAACAGATCTATATAAAATTACGCTGCTTGCAGCGGACAAAGAAGTTGAAAATGATCATTTCAAAAATTTTCTTAAAGAACAGGACAGTGAACAAATAGATTCAATTGTTCATCAATTAAATGAGGAGATAACTCCACAGATTGATTGCACTCAATGCGGCAATTGTTGCAAATTGCTCATGATAAATGTTACACCTGGGGAAACCGAATCATTAGCCGAACATCTAAATATGGATGTTGCTGATGTAAAAGAAAAATACATTGAAGTAAGTAATCAGGGACAAATGATCATCAACACTATTCCCTGCCATTTTTTAGAAGGCAAAAGCTGCACCATTTATCAAAATCGGTTTACCGAATGCAGAGAATTTCCACACCTGCACAAAGCAAATTTTAAAGCCCGCTTTTTTGGCACGATAATGTATTATTCTATGTGTCCCATTATATTTAATACAATTGAAAATTTAAAGCAAAAACTTAATTTT
>JAYWAU010000426.1:0-3495 GCA_043782265.1 Ferruginibacter sp.
GGTGAACTAAGCAATGATCAAAAAATTGCCAAGGGCGAAAAAGTAAAGGAATCGAAGTATAAAGGAGGTAGAAAAATCTATTAATTCAGTTCACTAAACAATGATATAATCATTAACCCTTTTTATAATTTTATTATTTAATCCGAAATCAATAAACCCTACTTTTATGTGTTATCATTTAAAAACTAAATTCGGTAATACCGAAGCTGTAATCGACGACAATTGTGGTGTCTCAAAATTTTATTCGATTGCAGATACTTTAGCAACCGATTTACAAATTGACTTTTTAAACCAGGTTGATGATAGTGAAACTTTAAACTGGGATTTTCATTACAAGAATCACTTGCTTACCTTGCATTACAATGTTTTTAACGGCGTATCTATTTTTCCGCAACATATAAAAAGTGTACAACAGGAAAACAATGCCGTGCTGGAGATTGCTCATTTTTTAGAGCACAAGGCTTACTAAATCAATAAGATTTTTCCTCAATTTTATCAAGAATATTACAGTAGCTGATATACCTGTCAATATGGATAGTACCTGCTTGTACCGCTTCTTTTACGGCGCAACCAGGTTCGTGCATGTGCATACAATTATTAAACTGGCAATCATTGATAAGAGCTCTCATTTCAGGGAAATAATGCGAGAGCTCCTGTTTGGGAATATCTACCAAACCAAGTTCTCTGATACCCGGCGTATCAATAATTCGTCCGCCAAAAGGAAGGTTAAACATTTCTGCAAAAGTGGTAGTGTGCAAACCTTTGCCACTCCAGCCACTTACATCCTGCGTTTTTAATTGCAGTTCAGGAAAAATAATATTTATGAAAGATGATTTGCCCACTCCTGAATGACCACTCAATAAAGTAGTTTTATCTTTTAATAAATTTTTGACTTCTTCTACTCCGATATTTTTTTCAATACTCATACCCATCACTTTGTAGCCAATGACTTCGTAAATGGATTTTACTTCTGCAAATTTTTCCAGTTCTTTTTCTTTGTATAAATCTGATTTATTAAACACAAGGATAGAAGGAATCTGATACGCTTCAGAAGTAATTAAAAAGCGATCAATAAACCCCTGCGATGTTTTAGGATCTTTTAAAGTTGCAAACAACAACGACTGATCAATATTAGAAGCAATAATATGATGTTTGTGTTTATTGGCCGGGGAAGTACGAGTAATATAATTTTTGCGATCCTCAATTTCAGTAATGGTTACCGAACCTTCCAGTTCATTTTCCTCTTCAATGGTAACCACATCTCCAACGGCAATAGGATTTGTACTGGTTAATCCATCTATTTTAAACTTCCCTAAAATACGGGCATTCAAAACCACTCCCTCCTCGTTTTGCACAACGTACCAACTTCCGGTACTTTTATAAACTGTTGCCTTCATCGTATACGAAATTGGCTAATAAAAATGAATAAAAAAAGTTGTTTATAAATTCAGTGCCATAGGCATACAAAAATATTCGCAGGTTTTATTAAACAGGCTTTTCAATAAAAATTATTGCACGGGCTATCAAGCTATGTGCATTATTCTTGCGGCTTGTCCGCTACAGCGGATCGCCAGCTTGCACAAAAATAACTATGAGAAACTTTTTTGGAACATACAAATTATAAACAGATTTCACAAATTAATTCCTTTGGGGGATGGAGCCTCTATGGAAACTTTTTCAACACTGTAAATCTTAATAAGAATTCCGCCAACAATAAACTTAGCGCAACCATTAAAAATGGGAAAAACTTTTCTGTATATCTTGTAAGTGTTGATATTTCTACCTTAGATTTTTCCAGGCCGTCAATTTCTTTATAAATATTTGCCAGGCCTGCATTGTCTTTTGCTCTAAAGTATTTACCGCCCGTTTCTCCCGCTATTTCTTTAAGTAGTTTTTCATCGATAGTTACTTTTTGTTGTTGCATAACCACGCCTAAAGCTGTTTTAACAGGAAAGGGTGCATAGCCCTCAGTACCCACACCAATCGTATAAACTTTTATATGAAATGCTTTAGCAATTTCTTTGGCATTGGTAGGGCCAATCAGGCCACCATTATTTTCTCCATCCGTTAATAATATAACAACTTTACTTTTCGACTTGCTGGAACGCAGGCGATCAACACTTGTAGAAAGGCCATCACCAATAGCAGTTCCATCCTCCAATAACCCGTTGCGAATGTTTTCTACGGCAGATTTCAACACCGCCTTATCTGTTGTTAAAGGACATTGGGTAAAGCTTTCTCCTGAAAAAATTACTATTGCTATGCGATCTGTTAAGCGGCTATCAATAAAATCCTGCGCCACTTTTTTGGCAGCTTCCATTCTGTTCGGCGTAAAGTCCTGTGCCGTCATGCTACCACTCACATCTACACAAAGCACAATATCAACTCCATCTCCTTCCGCCTGTTGCTCATCCGATTTTGTTTGCGGTCTTGCCAATGCTGCAATAATGAAGGCAATACACAACAGCCTTAACAAGAAAGGTAAATGCCTTATAGAACTTTTCCAGGAACTTAACCCTGCAAAACTTTTAGCCGAAGAAACTTTAAGACCCGCCTGGCTAGCCGAATTCTTTTTTGCATACCAAACAATCATTACAGGAAGTAATAAACCCAGTAAAAAAAACTGAGGAGCAGCAAAACTGATATTATTTAAATAGCTGAAAAACAAAATGATTTATAGTTTATTTTTTGTGGCATTTAATTCAATTAAATGGATGGTATCTTTTATTATTTGTTGGTTAGCCTCACTATCTGCAACAGGCGGAATATATTTTGCAAACTTAACCGCATTGCTAAAACGCAAAGCAGTAGCAGATTTACTTACAACCTCTTTATCCAGGTAATTATTCTTTAAGTTAATTAATATGTCGCTTGTTGTTTTATTAAGGTAATCTGTATTCTCCTTACGTGACAAATATTGCCTGAAAATTTCTATTAGCCTGTTATGATATTGTTGCACTTCCTTTGGTACGGATAAATTGAATCCCTTTAATTTACTTAGTTCCTGCATGGCTTCTTCATAAGGTGACAACTTTGAGATAAGTGCCTGAACGCTGGGCTTCTTTTTCCTGCGCCGGTACCACCATACTATTAACAACACAATTAGTAACAACAATAACAGTCCTGCAACCCAATACCAAAGCGGATTAAATACTTCTACTTCCCTGATGGCTTTTATATCTTTTAAAGTACTGGTAGTATCTGCCACAGAATAAGAAACCGTAATGGGTAAAGAATCGGTAAAAATATTGAGCGTAGTATCATCTTTTACCGGACTAAAATTTATATTAAAAGAAGGAAATGTCCATTTGCCGGAATCAAAACTGGTAAGTGTAAAAGTTTGAGAAAGCCCTGATAATTTTTGATGGGTGAAAACAGAATCTATTTTACTTTTTTCAACCAACTCAAAATGCTGTATCGAATCAGGAATACTGATCCACTTAATATAATAATCATCTCCCGAAAAACCAGCCTGAACCTTTACAGTAAATTGCT
>JAYWAU010000427.1:0-9665 GCA_043782265.1 Ferruginibacter sp.
ATTGTCAAAGGTACAAAACTAAATGTAGATATAAGACAGTTAGGGTATGATATTACCGCTTTTGTTGGAATTTATTTAGAAAAAAGTTCTTTATATGATGCTGTAGCAAAGGAATTGATGAATATTCCTGAAATTGTTAGGCTTAATTATATTACCGGTAATTACAGTATGTTCATTGAAATTGTTTGTAAGGATATAGCCCAACTCAGGTATGTTTTGCACGATGCCTTGCAAAAAATTAAAGGAATAGACCGCACTGAAACTTTTATTTCACTCGAAGAAGGGTTTAATAGAAATGTACAAGTGGCTCCGGTTGAATAATTATTGAAGAGCTTGGTAAGCCACAAAAGTAAATACAAAGCGTGTAAACCAAATAAGGGTAATTAAATCTAACTCTATAAATCGGCTGTAAAATATATTGACAATTGTTTAATATAAGTTGGTGCGACAAACACACGTTTATATATCCAAAATCTGTAAAATTCCCGCCTGAGTTTTAAGGCCAATTTTGAAAACATTTCATGACCTGATAAAGTTCCTAAGCAGCAATCTAATAAATTCATCAAAAGTGATTATTGGTATTATGCCTCAATCATTGTTTGTAATTCTCCAATAGCCTCTCCTTCAAATAATTAATACGACCTTCTATAAAACAGTCTTACATTTATGCAACAAAGAATAAAACTTTTGCTGCCATGAGTTGTAATAAAAAACTGCTTACACTTTTTTTATGTATTTCGTTTAATCCTTCTTTATTTGCACAAAATAATGGCGAGCAAATTTTAGATTCCTTTGCAGGGAAATTTATTTCAGTTATCAGGACGCATGAAAAACAGCGGGCTTACTTAGTTACCGATAAAGCTTTTTATTGCAGTGGAGAAAGCATTTGGATGAAAGCCTTTATTTTGAATACCATTTCTAATAAGGTCAATAATAAAAACCAATTTCTCTTTGTTGATCTTGTAAACGAAAGGGATAGCGTTGTAAAAGTAGTAATATTAGATGCTGCAAATCAGTCCTTAAACTCACGCTTTTTTTTACCTGAATCTTTACCGCAGGGCAATTACTGGCTAAGGGCATACACAAGGCAGATGACCGAAGGTGACTTAAGCGGCATTTGTGTAAAACCCATTTTTATTGGAAATAAGAATAGCGAAGTACAGGTTGCAAAAAGCAAAAAGATTATTCATTTTGAAGATAATAATTTACAAATAACTTTTTTTCCAGAAGGCGGATCGTTAATGACGGGTATAAATACAACAGTAGCTTTGCGCCTGAGTAATGCCAATGGCAATCCATCAGGGATTGATGGATATCTAAAAGATAGCAGGGATAGCATTATAACAAGTTTTACAACCTCAGCTTTAGGGATTGGAAAATTTGAATTTGAACCTTCAAGACATAGGAAATACAGTGTTGTAATAAACTGGCATGGAAAAGAAATCAATTACCCTTTGCCTTCTTTTAATTTTTTTGCAGGCCAGCTTTCTGTTCTAAAACAATCGCCGGGTTATAAGTTTAGAATATTGCTGGAAGATTCTATTTACAGAAAAGATGTCGAAACTTATTTAATTGGCGTATCAAAAGACAGTTTGGTTTTTGCAAGCATTGGCAAAGGCCAATATGAAGTATTGGTTGACGAACAAAAATTACCAAAGGGTATTAATACTTTTTACCTATTTGATAAGGCCTTTAAGATGTTAAGCGAAAGAAGTGTTTATGTAGACAATGTAAATTTAAATATAAAGGCAACAACTGATAAGAGTATATATGGCAGAAGAGAGAAGGTTACTTTAAATTTATCTGTAACAGATGCAGCACAACATCCAGTAACCTCGCTGCTAACGATAGCTGTTTTGGATACCCTTACCGCTTTTACTGTGGGGCAAAGTGAAGCAAAAGATTTAACTGCTGACGAAGAGCCATTTGATAATTTATCCCTGGCACAAAATGAATATCTTACAATAGCAGACAAAGACCTACTGATGATGGTAAGAGGAGGCAATACCTACCAAAAAATCAGCAACAGCACAGCCTTGCCTGCTTCTGATAATTTAGATAGTTTGCTGTACATACGAGGCACTGTACTAAATGATAAAAATAAACCTTCTGCAAATAGCATATTATCACTTTTATCCAATTCAAGCAATACTGTTTTGTATACAGATACTACGAATAGTATAGGTAGATTTAGATTTCCACTTGAATATTATGCTGACAGTACACAATTTGCTATTGATGCGAGGGACTTAAAAGGCCGGCCTCAGTTTTATAAAATTGAATTGGATACCATTCATTACCCGGTTGTAAGTACGCCTGTGGTGGTTAAGAAATATTTACCTTTTAAAACCGGCGATATAAAAAAGTATCTCAATAAATACTATAATGATGAATTGGAAAATGGCGATAAAAAAATGCTGCCACCAGTAACCTTAAAAGGAAGAAGAAAAATAAATTACGATGAAACGAAAAGAGTTAGTTCCAGTTCAGCTATCCTTACTTCAGATGATTTGAATGAAAGAAATAGTGTTGGAAATGCAGTCTTAAGAGTAGGGGGACTGCATTTAATTAATGGTATATTAATGATTAATGGTCCTACAGCCATTAAACCACCAGACCTTTCTTCGGAACCACTGTTATTGGTAGATGGGGTAAAGGTTACTGTAACATCTGATGCACAGGTAGGACAAAATAGCCCAACCATAGGTTACCTCAATAGTATTAATCCAAAGGATATTGATTTTATAGAAATCCTTAAAGGTGCAGAAGGTGCCAATTTTGGTGTAAGAGGTGGCAACGGTGTCATATTGATCAATCTCTTGAATACAAGAAGGAACTCCGACCAGGACGCAAGCAATTTAAAAATGTTTTATGCCAGGGGAGTTTCAAATCCAGTACTTTTTCCAATTACAGATTATCAACGTAAAGACATAAAGGCTACGGCATTTGCTGACAATCGCTCCACCATTTTTTGGAATGGAAACTATTTATTTAAAGATGTACCCGCTGCAACACTTAGTTTTTATACCAGTGACATTCCTGCAAATTATAAAGTAATTATAACAGGGGTTACTATCTCCGGAGACATAATTTATAAAACCATTACTTTTCAAAGTAAATAAGTAAGTATTTAGATAGACTATAAAAAAATTGAGTAATAAAACTGATTGAGTTGAAAATTGTCAACGTACTTACTATTGCCAGAATCAACAATAATTTATCATAGTTTTTGTTTTACAATTTTTATAAGGGAATTCTTTTCAATAATTTTTAGATAGAATACTGGAGGTGAATCAGGAAGTGCTTCTCACATCTACAGCATCTCTTAATCCGTTACCCAATAAATTAAAAGCCAGTACCAAAAGCATAATGGCAAGTCCGGGTATCAATGCGAGTATTGCATTGTGGGTAATGATGAAATTATAATTTTCTTTGATCATTAGGCCCCAGCTTGGCTGCGGTGGCTGCACTCCGATTCCTAAAAAACTTAAGCCTGCTTCAATTATAATAGCAGTAGCAAAATTACTGGCAGCTATCACCAATACCGGCCCCAGAATATTCGGCAGAATATGTTTAATAATTATCCGAGTATCGCTTAGGCCAAGTGCCTTTGCTGCCTGTATATATTCCAGTTCTTTTAACGCCATTACCTGTCCTCTGATTAAACGAGCTACACTTACCCACATGGTGAGCCCAACAGCGATAAAGATTTGCCAGAAACCTTTGCCCAACGCCATCGTAATGGCAAATACCAATAGTAAAGTTGGGATACTCCAGGTAACATTTACCAGCCACATAATTACTTCGTCTACCCAACCGCGGTAGTAGCCGGCCAATGCGCCTAATACAATGCCTAATGTAAGGGATATAAGCACTGCAATTAAACCTACTGATAAACTTACTTTTGTACCAATAATAAGGCGGCTTAAAATATCCCTGCCAAATTTATCAGTACCTAAGTAATATTTTTTTGTAACAATGTTTTTTGCCAGCAGGTTTTCAGGATGACCGCCCGTAAGCATATTGATTGAATAAGTTTGAGCAACACTGGTATCTTCATCCACATATTTATTTACAATAAGCGAATCGCTCTTTGTATGATAGCTACTGATAGGCAAATACCGAAAATCTTCTGCGGCACCATTTGTTAGTTTTATAAACCAGCTAACAGGCGTATTTTTTTTATCAGGAATTTTTAGAAAGAGTTGTGTATAGCCTGGCTTTTTTGCCTGTATTTCTACTGTTTGAAGATCCGCATTGGGCGAAGCATCCGGTGCAACCAGGTAACCAAACAGCGAAATGAAAACAGCCAGTGCAATGATAATTAAACCAAACAATGCACCTTTATTTTTTTTAAGGCGTTGCCAGGTTTGTTGTGAAAAGGAAAAGTTTTGCTGCCGCATGCTGCAAATTACAATTTGATTGACTCATTTTACCATTCTTGATTTCCAGGTGTAAGAACCAAATTTTCCTAACCATCCTGCAACAATGGTGTATAAAATATGAAATGGTTGTGCCAGCGGAAACCACCATAGAATAACCTGTTTATTAAAAAAAATGGCTACAGGGAAAAGAAAAAATAACTCTACCAGTGTTTTTAAAATCAACAATAAAAACCAATAAGTAATAACTGATAATTGGTAATTAAAAACAGGTAAGGTAAAATTATAGAACATGGCGACTACCGGCAATACCAGCAGCACTAAATTAAAAAAATAAACGAGTAGTAATACTCCCAGTATTCGTTTATCATCATATTTATCTGCTTTGCTTGCCCAGCGTATCCGTTGATTAAAAAAGTTTTTCCCGGTATCCATTGGTTGAGTTTGCACAATAGCTTCTTTGGATTTTAAATACAATACCCTGTCCGGATACCGTTGATATATTTTATGCATCAGCAACATATCATCACCACTTGCAATATTGTCAATGCCTTTGAAACCGCCAACTTCATTAAAAGCAGTTTTCTCATAAGCAAGGTTGGCACCATTACACATGCTGTGTATTTTTTTATAAACCGAAGCGCCTGTGATGCCTTGCAAAGTCATAAAATCAAGCGTCTGAAAAATGGCTAAAAAACGATTATCACAATTAATGGAAACAGGCGCAGCAATAAAAGCCGGCTTGTATGTTTCATAAAAGGAAGCAATGGTTTGCAACCAGTTGTTACCCATAAAACAATCTGCATCTGTAGTTACAATTAAATCGCCGGTTGATTGGGCAATCGCTGTTTCTATGGCTTTTTTCTTATAAGAATTAAGATGGTCTGTCACAAAATCTTTTAAAAAAATACAACGAATTTTTCGTTTTGCAAACGATTGAACGATTGCTGCGGTGCTATCAGTAGAATGGTCATCTACTACAATAACCTCAAATAGTTCAGGAGGATAAATTTGTTGAATGATTGATTGTAAACAATGGCCAATATGTTGTTCTTCATTTCTGGCAGGGATTATGATGGTTATTTTAGTGGTATTGTTCTCATTTGTTATCGCCGGTCTATTTTTATTGAATTGCTTTGTTGGTTGATAATCAGGAATTTGTTGCCAGCATCGCCGGTAGTAAATAATAAGCACTGCATAACCTGCAAAAAGAGTAACAACGATAACAGTTAGAAGGAGTTCCATAATGATTTGCCGTACAAGAGTGCGACGCAACGATGTTTGTTTTTTATTCTAAAGCTTGGACAAAAATAATTTTTAAAATTTCAAACGAATCATATATCTTTATATAGTTGCTTAAACAACTATATGCCAAACAACCAATTTAAAAGAGGAGAATTATACAGCTTTATCACAGGCAAAGCTAGCACAGCCATTGGCCGAAGACTACAAAAAAATTTTAAAGAAGCCAATGTTGAAATTACCATAGAACAATGGAGTGTGTTGTATCATTTGTGGAAACAGGATGGCCTTAGTCAGCAACAGTTGTGCGATGCAACTTTTAGGGATAAGCCAAGCATTACGAGGCTTGTAGACAACCTGGAGAAACTGAAACTGGTAAAACGGGTAGCCAGTAAGGATGACAGAAGAATGAACATGATTTTTCTGGCACCGGGTGCGGTAGAATTACAGGATAAAACAATGGAGCTGGCCAATCAGACATTGAATGAGGCCCTGGAAGGCGTAACCACTGAGCAGATTGAGATCGCAAAATTGGTGTTGCAAAAAGTGTATGATAACCTTGCTGGATCTGTCTGATACTTTGATAAATTAATTACAGTGCGGTTATTAAAATATATTAAATAATCATTCTCCAAACACCCCGCCGTGGCGGGGAAGGAGGCAAATTTTATTTTATGAGTACATCCACTTCAACCACAACATCACTAAAGGGTGGTGAATGGTTAATTAAAGAAAACAATGCCTTCGATTCTTTTACTCCCGAAGATTTTAATGAAGAGCAATTGATGGTAAAGGAAATGTGTTTGCAGTTTTTGGAATCAGAAGTGCACCCTGTGGCGGATCGCATTGATAAATTAGAGCCAGGGCTTATGCCATCGCTGATGGTAAAAGCAGGTGAACAGGGTTTGCTTGGCGCTTCTATTCCCGAACAATATGGCGGCCTTGGAAAAGATTTTGTTACCTCAACACTTGTAAACGAAGGCTTGGGTGGTGGCTACTCTTTTAGTGTTGCTATTGCGGCCCATACTGGTATTGGCACTTTGCCGATTTTATATTTTGGTACAGACGAACAAAAACAGAAATACATTCCCAAATTAGCCAGTGGAGAATGGAAGGGTGCCTACGGATTAACAGAACCTAATAGTGGCAGCGATGCATTGGGTGCAAAAACAACTGCTGTACTTTCTGCTGATGGCAAACATTATATTTTAAATGGACAAAAATGCTGGATCACCAATGGCGGTTTTGCAGATGTATACACCGTGTTTGCAAAAATTGATGGTGATAAGTTTTCAGCTTTCATTGTTGAACGTGGCTTTGAAGGATTTACACAGGGACCCGAAGAACACAAAATGGGTATCAAAGGATCATCTACTGTACAACTGTACTTTCAGGATGCGAAAATACCTGTTGAAAATTTATTGGGAGAAGCGGGCAAAGGACATATCATAGCATTTAATATTTTAAATATCGGCAGGTTGAAATTATGTGCTGCTGCTCTTGGCGGTGCTAAAATGGCATTGAACACTACCATTGAATACGCTAAAACAAGAGAACAGTTTAAAACTGCCATTGCTAATTTTGGCGCTATTAAATATAAACTGGCAGAAGCAGCTATAAGAATTTTTGCATGTGAAAGTGCTTTGTACAGAACCAGTAAATGGATAGATGATAAAGAAATTGAACTGGCCAATGCAGGCAAACCTTTTAATGAGGCCTTGTTGGGCGCAGCAGAAGAATTTGCAGTTGAGTGTGCCATTTTAAAAGTGCATGGCAGCGAGGTATTGGATTATGTGGTTGATGAGGGGGTACAGGTTTTTGGAGGTAATGGCTTTAGCGATGAGTATGCTATCAGCAGGGCTTACAGGGATAGCCGTATCAACCGCATTTACGAAGGTACCAACGAGATCAACAGGCTACTTACAGTAGACATGATTCTAAAGAGAGCCATGAAAGGTAAACTGGATTTGATGGGACCGGCCATGGCTGTTTCAAAAGAATTAATGAGCATACCTGAATTTGGTAACGAAGATGAATCAGCATTTGCTGCGGAGAAAAAATCTATCCTCAACCTTAAGAAAAGTATTTTGATGGTGGCGGGCGCAGCAGTACAAAAACTGATGATGAAAATTTCCGACGAACAGGAAATACTGATGAATATTGCAGACATGGCCATTGAAACTTTTGTAGCAGAAAGTACTTTATTGCGGATTATTAAATTAGCAGATAAGCAAGGGGAATCAGGGGCTACTTTACAAATTGATGCCATGCATTGTTATTTAAATGATGCCATTGATAAAGTAAACAAAGCAGGTAAAGAAGCCATCAATGCTTTTGCTGACGGAGATGAGCAACGGATGATGTTGCTGGGTTTGAAACGCTTTACCAAGTCTGCACCTTTTAATAGTAAAGATGCCCGTAGAAGAATTGCAGATAAATTGATTGCAGAAAATAAATATGCGTTGTAATTTTTTAGTTGCATTTATCCACAAGAAAGGTTAAAAATTAAAGATGGCCATTTTCAAAGTTCGAAAATGGCCATCTTTTTGTGTTCATCCCTTCTAAATTTTTTATCTTTCCACCATGAAATTTTTCTTCTCGCTACTCTTTTTATTGATTGTTGCTTGTACGTTTTCTCAAATAACTGATAAACCATTCATTCGCCTGGTGCAGCCTTTTAAAGAATCCAATCCGGTAACAGGGTCGGGCAATTTTATAATCGGGAGAACCTGTAAAAACTGCGCTGTTACTGTTGATGGAAAACCGGTAAAAGTCTTTTCTACCGGAGCTTTTGCCATTGAACTAAATTTAAAACCCGGGGATACCTCCTTTACAATTCTATCAACTTTATCCGGTAAATCGGTGACAAAAAAAATCAATTACTTCTACAAATTACCAAAGACTGCAGAACCTGTTAAAGTATTAGACATAGAAAGTATTGAAACTTATCCCGAAGGAAACTTAATTGTGCTGCCCGGCGATAGAATTAAATTTAAAGTAAAAGCATTAACCCACTGTGTGGTGAGTACATTTCAGGATACCCGATTGTATGAATTGCCGGTGAGCCAGACAAAAGGAATGCCCGGAATTTACCAGGGAGAATATATTGTAAAAGCTACTGATAGTTTTGCTGTGATGAAAATTCCCATCACCGTTACTGACTCTTTGAATAATAAGATTACTAAAGAAACAAAACAAACTTATTCTGTGATGTCACCCTTTGCTTCTGATGTTGCCATTACCAAAGGCAGGCTGGCACATTTGGAATATGGGTTGGGTGATGACAGATTAGGGGGTGCCAAAGTGGGTTATATAGACAGTAACATTGTATTAAAAATAGTTGGAAAAGTAGGCACACATTACAAAGTTCAACTGGCAAAATCAAGAATTGCCTACATACCGGAAGAGTTGGTAACATTGATGCCGAAAGGAACTTTTACGCCCGAATCGTTAACTGCCAAATGGAATGTGTACGGCGATGAAAAATATGATTATATAAAAGTGGGATTGTTTGCAAGGCTGCCTTACCAGTCATTTCAATTGACTGACCCTTCTATAATTGTAGTAGATGTTTTTGGCGCCACTAATAATACCAATTGGATAACACAACTACAAACAGCAACCGAAATAAAAAAGATAGATTATGAACAGGTTACAGATGATATTTTTAGAATAACAATTAGTTTAAAGCATGCCCAACACTGGGGGCACCTTGTATATTACAATGGAAATACGCTTATAATTAGAGTAAAGCATCAACCTGAAAATTTATCACTGAATAATTTAACCATTGCAGTAGATGCAGGCCATGGCGGCACTAACAATGGAGCAGTTGGTGCAACAGGAATTTATGAAAAAGAAATTACATTGGCAGTTGCATTAAAATTACAAAAGGCATTGGAAAAGGAAGGAGCCAAAGTAATTATGACCCGTACTAAAGAAGAATTTTTTGACAATAAAGAACGCATATTATTTTATAGAGATAGCCTGCCGGATTTGTTGTTAAGTGTTCACCTGAATTCGTCTGAAGACCCTTTTCGT
>JAYWAU010000428.1:0-9624 GCA_043782265.1 Ferruginibacter sp.
CTAAACCAGTTGGCTATAAATCAGGTATTGTTTTCACTCTTGTATAGCATACCGTTGGGGAACTTTACAGAAAAGGAATTGGTTATTGGATAAACGAAATAAAACAAAGTGTGAAAAATCATCAAAATATTCATTCTTTTTTGTTCTGCCAGTCCCTTATATTATTATATTGCTTAACTCATTCAATCAATATCTAACACAACTAACTGTGTCACAGATTTAAATAAGAACAACACCCTCACCTTTATCTAATCATCAATTTCCCTGACAATTTTTCTGTGTGGAAAAGTTAGTATGCTGTAAATCAATACATTAAACTGTCAGTGTAGTTTTACGTACGCTGATTATTAGGATTTTGGGGAAAGGTAGTCTACTTTTGCTACCGTAGCGCACATACAATGATGCATGCAGTAATAATCGTTCTTAACAACTGTAACCCGGTTACGATTCTGCAACTGCAACTTTTTTCCTCCAATACTTTATTTGAAGAACTGTTTTAAGAAATCCATCTCCTATGAGTATTTCTTTACGAAAAACAGTACAATGAAATTGACTTTATGTAAACAAATTGGTTTGTTGAGTATGCTGGTGTTTTTTTTCAATCAGACAAGTGCACTAACTCAAAACGAATTGTTGTTACCGTATTTGCTGCACGATTCACTGGCAACAAAAACAATAGCAAACAATAATATCGCAACAATTATTCCCTTGCAGTCCAATGTTCGAAACTATGTTGATCATTATTTGGATGAAAATGCGGAAATATTGAAAAGCATCAAAAAACGCAATAGTGGTACATTTAAAACAATACAGCAAATATTGGTAAAACGTGGCATACCTGCCGGGTTAATGTATTTAGCAATTGTGGAATCGGAATTAAAGAACAGTGCTACTTCCCGTGTAGGTGCTGCGGGTATTTGGCAACTGATGCCTGAAACCGCAAGAACATTGGGTTTACAGGTAAATGGTAAAACTGATCAACGCAGGCATACCTATCAAAGCTCGGTAGCAGCTGCTGATTATTTAAAGGAATTATACAAACAGTTTGATGATTGGTTACTGGTAGTAGCTGCATACAACTGTGGTGCAGGAAATGTATACAAAGCAATCAAACTATCAGGCAGCCGTGAGTTTTGGAAAATGCAACGTTTTTTACCATCTGAAACCAGTGCCCATGTGAAGCATTTTATAGCTACGCATTTTTATTACGAAGAAAATGGAAGTGTTGTAACCTTAACCAAAAAAGAACGCATCCGTTATTTAGCCTCCTTAACTGAAACAGTTATTAAAAATGAGGCTTCTACTTCAGTCGACCTTCCTGTTTCGCTTAATCAACCTGGCAATTGTGCTTTGATTGACCAGCATAAAGTAGAATTAATAGTTGAGTTGAAAAAATAAAATACCTGCCAGGCAGGTATTTTTGAAAGAGCAGCTGAGGTAATGACTTCGTTGAGGATAATATTCTCAATTGCATCCTATTTATTTTGAGAAATTTTCATCTCATTTTTGTTTTAAAGTTAAAATCGTATCCTCAGTAACTGCCATTATTATTTTCTGCCGGCAGTTGCTATTGCCACTCTTTAAGCCAGGCATCATAGAAATTTCCCCTCTTCTTTTATTCAACATCTTACCAAACAGTTATCCTTTCATTTTCGGGTTTGTACATTTTATCGCCCGGTTGCAAATTAAAGGCTTTGTAAAAAGGTGTAAAGTTCATAAGCGGTGTGTTTACACGCCACCTTGCCGGTGAATGCGGGTTGGTGTTTACATACATGCGCATAAACTCATCGGTTGTTTTTACACGCCATATTCTTGCTATGGAGATAAAGAAACGCTGATCGGGTGTAAAGCCATCGAGTTTCGTAGTGTCTTTTCCCTGCGCCGTCATTTTAAAGGCATCGTACGCAATGGCAACCCCGGCAATGTCTGCCGTATTTTCTCCAACGGTGAGGGCGCCTTTAACATGCATCGAATCGAGTACGGTAAGTAAATTGTATTGATCAATCACCTGCTTTGTTCTTGCTTTGAATTTTTCGTAATCTGTTTTTGTCCACCAGTCTGTCACGTTGCCGGCTTTATCATACTGTGCTCCCTGGTCGTCAAACGAGTGCGTTATTTCATGGCCGATTACCATACCGATGCCGCCATAGTTAAGTGCATCATCAGCATACACATCGAAGTAAGGGGATTGCAGAATCCCGGCAGGGAAAACAATTTCATTCATCGGAGGATTGTTATACGCTGTTACAGTGGGCGGAGTGGTGAGCCATTCCGTTCTATCAACAGGCTGTCCTAATTTAGCCAGGCTGAAGCCGTAATCATTTTTATTAGCTGACAAACGGTTTTCAAAATAAGCGGCTCGTTTCACTTCCACATTCGAGTAATCTCTCCACTTATCAGGGTAACCGATTTTCTGCGTAAAGGCGTACAGCTTTTCTTTAGCCTTTGCCTTGGTTGAATCGCTCATCCAATCTAGTTTGGTTATACGTGCTTCAAATGCTTTTTTCAGGTTGTCTACCAGAACAGTCATGCGTTTCTTGGCAACTTCAGGAAAATATTTTTTTACATACAACTGTGCCAGTGCATGCCCAAGTGAGCGGTCAACCGCTTGCGTCATTTCTTCAGCACGTGTTTTCTTAACAGCTTGTCCCGTTAGAATTTTTGTATACTTAAAAGATGCATCAGCAAAAGGCTGGCTCAAAAAATTCGAATAAGTAGTAAGCGCATTGGCCTTTAAATATACTTTCCAATCATTGATGGGCACCGATTTTAACATCGTATTCAGTTTGTCATAGTAAGCAGGTTGTCCTACGTTGACTGAATCAACCTTTGCTCCTAAGTCGTTTAGCAACGTTGCCCAGTTTAGATTAGGATGTTTTTTTGAAAGTTCAGCCACAGCCATTTTATTGTAGTTGGCTTTTACATCCCTGAGTTCGATATTTGTTCTGTGTGCAGAGGCCAATTGCTTTTCAATTTCATAGGCAACGGTTGCATTTTTTGCAGCGGTAGTTGTATCAGTCCCTGTTAATGCAAATAAACTGGTAAGGTATTTTTTATAAGCGTTTTGAATTTTGAGTGTTGAAGAATCTGTTTTGAAATAATAATCTCTTTCCGGCAAACCAATTCCTGTTTGATAAAACTGGGCAATATTGATGGTACTCTGTTTATCATCTGGGCCAACAGTAAAACCAATGATGGAACCATCACCCGTTTTTTGTTCTGCCACCACCAGCTTCAACAACGAAAGCACATCCATAACAGCATCAATACTTGCAAGCACAGGCTTAATCGGTTCATAACCCCGCTTGTCTATGGCCATTGTATCCATTCCTGCTGTATAAAAATCGCCCACTTTTTGTTCGATGCTTCCTGCCACATTGTTGCTCCTCGAAACACTGTCAAGAATTGCCTGCAGGCGAATACGCTGCGGGTAATTCAAAAAAGAATAAGCACCTACGCCTGATTGACTGGCCGGTATTTGGGCGGTATCGTACCAAATTCTATTGACGTACATAAAAAAATCATCTCCGGGTTTTTTGGAAGCGTCTATTCCCGTTAAAACTACACGTTTTGTATCCGTATCAGCAGCTTGCTTACAGCCTGCTGCCAACAACAGCGCCAGAGAGCAATATAATAGTCTTTTCATATTTTATAATTTAGAAGTGCTTGCCAAATGTACAACCACAAATTCACTTCAAAATTAAAAAATGAATTAGTCTGCACAGCACACTACCTTTAAAATACGTACTGTATATCAGGTTCTTAAAATTTGCTTCCTCGTTGAAATGAACGCTTCCATTAGAGGTGCGGTTTAAGTACAGCCTGTAGCAAAATAAATTATCTTATAAATAAAAGTGAAAGGAAATGACCTTAATGAAGGCATTTGAATGAGTTGAGGATGCTTACACATTTTGCTAAACCATTCTAAAGGAAGGCGCAGTCGGTTGGAACAACAGAGCAGGTTAAGAAAGAGTTTTCAGTGATGGCAGATGTGCCAAACACCCAAGCTAAAAATAAAATACAAAGGGAAAAATAAGTATTATCCACTCACCTGCACTTTACTATTGTACGTCTATGGGCAACTCGCTGTAACGTGATAATCTTTATTACTTTTCTTAGTATTTAATGCCATGGAGATTTTTCGAAGGATCTGGTCATTCCTTTTGAGCTAATGCCTTTTTTGCGCCGGTTACATATCAATTTTAAACGGCTACAAACTAATTTCTGCCATATACTCATCCACATCGAAAACTTTCTATTTTCAGAGTATTTTGATTTATGATCAGGACTATTTTTACCATTTGCTGACATTAATCCTTCTTTTGAAATCTTTTCTATAGATATACCTGTAAAGGCCCCTTTTTGTAATTGATTGTATAAACGTTTTTTGAAAATTTAGCCCTCAAATTTATTCATCATTTAAAACAATTATCATGAAAGTAAAATTAAAATCAATGCTATTGCTTATTGCATTAGCAGTTGTCTTCTTTGTTGGATGTAAAAAAGACACTACCACTCAGGACGTTGTTGACATTCCAACTACTAAGTACGATGCAGCAGTGCCATTAGCCTGGTTTAAACTCGCAATCGCCATGGCTCGGGTTACACCTGGTAACACGGGCCCCGTTCAATCACGTACTTTCGGATATCTTGGGCTTGCCGTTTACGAATCGGTTGTCCCAGGCATGCCCGCTAACCAATCCATCCAAAGCCAACTGAATGGGTTACCTCCGTTACCAAAAAAAGTCACTAATAAAATATATTACTATCAGGTTTCTGCAAATGCAGCGCTTGCCAATATGATGCACCACATGTTTGGAAATGCTTCAGCTGCTCAAAATTTTACGATTGATTCATTGGAAAATGCATTCAACACAGTATTCAAAGTTGGTTTACCAACTGCGGACTTTGATAGTTCTGTACATTATGGACAAAATATATCAAATGCGATTTATAATTGGTCAACAACAGACGGTGGAGACAAAGCTTATTTAAGTGTTACTTCTCCAACTTATGTGCTTCCTGTAGGGGCTGGATTATATGTTACCCAACCCGGCCAGTTAGCCCAACATCCCTTTTGGGGTACTAACCGTACTTTTATTACGGGAAACGCCACCAGCACTCAACCGGCAGCCCCACCGGCTTATTCAACAGATGCGGCTTCACCATATTATAAAGAGGAGTTAGAAGTGTATAATGAATCAATCAACCAAATTCCTGAACATATTACAATCGCTAAATATTGGGCTGCCATACCCCCTCCTACAGTGTCTATTTCAATTTTAAGTTCGGTTTTAATTGATAAGAAATCAAATCTTGCTGATGCAGCCATGGCATTTTGTAAGGTGGGCATTGCCATTGCGGATGCTTTTGTATCCTGTTATAAAACAAAATATCAGTATACCCAGGAACGCCCGATTACTTTTATACGTGCTAACTTTAAAGCAAGTTGGGCACCGTTGGTTACTACTCCACCATTTCCTGATTATACATCGGCACATTCTGTACAAACAGGTGCCGCTGCAAAGGTACTCGCTGATATCTTTGGCGATAATACAACCTTTACGGATTATAGTATCAATGACCTTGGATTTGCTCCACGTTCCTTTAATAAATTTTCGGACTATGCAAATGAAGTTGGCCTATCCCGTATTTATTGTGGAATTCATAACCGAAGCGCTGATTTTATTGGTTTAGAGCAGGGAAAAAAGGTAGGAATAAATGTAAGCGCACTTCATTTTACGAAATGAAAGGGGTATAAAAAGCTGAAGAGTGGCTAATTTTGAATGGTGCATATTTTACATACAAATGTTTGATGTGCACCATTCTTTTTTGAATTTAGTCTCGTTAGGGTTTTCGCTAAACAAACTTCAAATTCTAAAAATATTTTGTGCAAAACCTCAACCTTAGTAGAGCCTACAAACAAATTTTAAAAACCAACTGGTTCTTTTAAAATAAAAGTTTGGCTTTTTGATACTACAAAATATATTACGATCCCGGGCTTGATTGTTACTATCTTATTATAAAAAATGCATCAGGTGAAAATCCTGGCTGAGCAACTGGGTATTGCCAAAATTGCTATTTCTAAATAACAGAAAGATTCCTTAAATTAGACTCCTACTTCGCCAATACCCGGGCCGTAAGCAGTCATTCAGACCCTGCTGAAAACGCTTTAAAAACAATTAATTCTTCGTTTCTAAAAAATAAAACCATGCGACAAATCAAGATCAACACCCACTTCCCATTATTGATTTCAGTTTTGTTTTTAATAAGCTGTAACCAGCCTGCAAGTACTCCAGACAAAAATGATAAAGACACAATTAAAGTTCTTTCAACTCCAGGCGCTGCTTTAATGCCTGAATATGACCCTTCAATGGACAGCTATACTATTGGGGGAGATGCCATTAAAAAACTTGGTGACACATTAGGAGTAAAGATGTACGAATTTACCGCAAAGCCAGGAGAATCATGGAAGCTACATACACATCCCGACCATACTGCTTATGTTCTTCAAGGAGGTAAGGTTGCATTATTTATTAAGGCAACTGGCAGACAGGATACACTTACTTTTCCGACAGGTATGGCATTGATAAGCGGGTCTCTATCTGATTCAGGGAGAAATATTGGCAATACTACCATAAAGTTTCTTGTAACTGATATTTACAGACCTCGTACCAAATAGAAGCTTTTTCTCATCGGATTTCCTGTTAAACGAACTTTAAACAAAAAAAATATTTTCTGCAAAACCTCAACCTTAGTAGAGCATACAAACCAATCTTAAGAACCAACTGGTTCTTTTAAAATAAAAAGTTGGGTTATGATATTATAAAATGTATGATAAGTCAGGGATTGATTGTTTTTGTATCATAATTTAAAGTGGACAAGATGAAAAGCCTGGCTAGGCATAAGTTATTCTCCATGACAAAGACAAACATATCGCAGGAGATTATTCGTTTTATCTTTGCACTCTAAACTTACATATTGAACAAAGTATTAATCATAGACGACGAAGAAAAACTTAGAAGCCTTCTTTCCAAAATAATCAGTTTAGAAGGCTTTGAAGTGTTGCAGGCTGGCGATGTTAAAAAAGGCTTACAAAAATTAGAAACCGCCGATGTTGATGTTGTGATTTGCGATGTTAAACTGCCTGATGGAACTGGTGTGGAATTATCAAAAACCATCAAAGAAAAATATCCTGCAATAGAAATTATTTTACTAACTGCTTATGGCAATATTCCTGATAGTGTGCAGGCAATAAAAAACGGTGCATTTGATTATATCACTAAAGGTGATGACAACAATAAAATAATTCCGCTGCTTTATAAAGCAACCGAAAAAGTAGTGTTAGCAAAAAGGGTATTGCAGTTAGAAAAACAGTTAGGCAAAAAATATTCCTTTGATGCCATCATTGGAAAATCAAAACAAATTACCGCTGCTATTGACCTTGCAAAAAAAGTAGCTGTAACTGATACCACCGTTTTATTGACTGGTGAAACCGGCACTGGCAAAGAAGTATTTGCACAAGCTATTCACCAGGCCAGTAACAGGATCAATAAAAATTTTGTAGCCATCAACTGTGCCGCCATCAGCAAAGATTTATTGGAAAGCGAACTATTTGGCCACAAAGCTGGTGCATTTACAGGTGCCTCCAAAGATACGAAAGGCATTTTTGAAGAAGCAAACAATGGTACTGTTTTCTTAGATGAAATTGGTGAAATGCCGCTGGACTTACAGGCAAAATTACTAAGGGTATTAGAAACAGGCGAACTGATCAAAGTAGCAGAAAACAAACCCATCAAAGTAAATATCCGGCTGATAACCGCCACCAACAGGGATTTACAAAAAGAAATAGAAGCAGGCAATTTCCGCCAGGATTTATTTTACCGCATTGCGGTATTTCAAATTGCATTGCCAGCACTTAAAGAAAGAATGGCTGATATTGAAGAACTAGCTAAGTTTTTCGTTGCAAATTTTTCAACCAAAGCCAATAAAAAAATCAGCAGCATTTCAAAGGAATATGCAAACGCATTAAACAATCATCCATGGCCGGGCAATATCCGGGAGCTGAAAAATGTAATAGAACGAAGTGTGATTTTAGAAGACAGCAATGAACTAACCCTGCAAACATTACCCATCGAAATTCAATCAGCAGCAAATAACTTTCCATCATCCGGCAAACAACTTTCCGCCTTCGATTTAGCCAGTGCAGAAAAAATCCATATTCAAAAAGTATTGAACTACACTAAAGGCAATAAAACTGAAACGGCCAAGCTGCTGAATATTGCGTTGACTACACTTTATAGAAAGATTGACGAATACAAATTGTAATGATTGACCACATAGAAACATAGGACACAATAGAAAATACATAAGAAAAAAGCAAATAATTCCAGACTAACCCATTGGCTATAATTTTTTTAGTTAAGTTTATAATTAAAACTTAAACCATATGAGAAGGGTAACTAAAGAACAAATTGACATGTTAACTTATGAACTTATTGGAGCATCCATAGTAGTGCACAAGCAATTGGGACCAGGGCTGCTTGAAAGTGTTATCACTCTTGCATGTTGGAGGAGTTAAAATACAGAGAAGTTCCTAACAAATCTCAAATGTTTATTCCTATTACATAAAGGGATATTACGATTGAGGCTTTGTTAAAGGCCGATATTTTCGCAGATGACCTCATTGTTGTAGAATTAAAGTCTGTAGAAAAATTACTGCCGATACATGAGGCGCAAGTTATTACTTACATGAAACTCTTAATGGCACCCAAAGCGATTCTCATCAATTTTAATGTAACGAACATATTCAAAGAAGGACAAAAAACTTATCTAAGCGAATATTTCCATGAACTTCCAGACCTTTAACCACATAAAAAAAATATATGTTTTTTCCTATGTGTCCTATATGCCTATGTTGTAGAAAAAATAGTTCTTATAATAAATATTAAAACCACATAGCAACATAGCGTACATAGAAAATACACTTTAGGCTATGTTTTTCCTATATGCCCATGTTGTAGAAAAAATAGTTCCCTTTATAAATAATAAAACCACAGAGGAACATAGGACAAATAGAAAATACACTTTAGTCTATATTTTCCTATGTCTCCTATATGCCTATGTTGTAGAAAAAAATAGTTTATAAACCCAAATAGAAAATCGATTTAGTCTATGTTATTCTATATGCCTTATATGCCTATGTTGTGAAAAAGCCTTTCAAAACAACAGCCTCACCCTTTCAAAACGAAAGGGTTTTCCATTTCCCCTATTTCGGAAAAAATCCACCAAAGCCTCTACAGCAAAACATTTCCTTCTCTTTCAACCACAATGGAGCAATAATTGAATGCCTACCGGCACAACAACCTTCACAAAAATGGAAAAGCTAAAAACACTCATCAAACCCTGGCACATCCTGGCAAGCCTTTACGGTTTCATCATTGTAGCCGGTATTATTTACAGACTTATAAAATCATAACCCATGTTACTTACCATTCTTATCGTCGCAGGCATTTTACTTTTTGCATTGTTTTATGCCGCCATTCATTACTTCGAAAAAATTTAAACCATGACAGCATTATTCATCATCTCACTGGCAGTGTTTGCATACATGTGCTATGTATT
>JAYWAU010000429.1:0-3472 GCA_043782265.1 Ferruginibacter sp.
GCCACTCTTTTTATCAAGGGAAATAACCGGAAATTTCTTGAGCAGGAATTTGAGTACACTGCTTTGGTTAAAGAATACCAAACCATAAAATCAAGGCCATGAAAAAATATATTATCATCCTGGTGGTTTTAATTGGGTTCTCTGCCAATGCCCAGATCAATACACTTACGCCCGGAACAATTGCGCCTGATTTCAAACTGAAAAACGTAGATAACAAAGAAGTGTCATTTAGCAGCTTCCCTGAAGCAAAGGGATTTATTGTAGTGTTTACCTGCAATACCTGCCCGGTGGCCAAATCTTATGAAGGAAGGATCATTAAACTGAATAAAAAATTCGCCCCTTTAGGATACCCGGTTATTGCGATCAACCCCAATGACCCAGATGTTTCCAAAGGCGATAATTTTGAAGCGATGAAAGAACTGGCCAAAGTAAAAAATTATGCTTTCCCTTACCTGTATGATGAAAGACAGGTGACCACCAATCAATACGGCGCAAAAAATACACCCCATGTTTTTGTGGTTGCAAAAAACCCAGCCGGAAACAGGATCGAGTATGCAGGATCAATAGATAACGACCCGCAAAAAAATAATCCCGAAAAAACGGCTTACGTAGAAAGCGCCATTACCGCTTTACGAAGCAATACAAAGCCTGCCATCACTTTAACAAAAGCCATTGGTTGCACGGTGGCAAGAAAGAAAGTGGGTAAATAATATTCCTGAAAAACCTGCCGGTATTTATTTAGTCGTCTATGTTGGAGCATATTTTTTCTGCGCCAAAGTCTCGTTTAGGACAAAATAATGGTAGTTACAATGAATGGAATGCAGGTGTATTATATCTTATAGAGCATTATCATTAGGTAAAAAAAATTATGCAAAGAACAATAAGGTGCAAGGCCACCAAAAACCATTCTTTGCTCCTTTGCGCCTTTGCGTGAAACATCTATTGATGAATTCTATTGATTACCTTCGAACCATGTACAACCTGCCTTATTACAAAGAAAAAGATACTGCCATCGTGATCGAATTCATGAAGCAACACTCTTTCGCTATGATCATTGGGGTGGACGCTGAACAGAAACCGGTGGCCACACAGATCCCTTTTTTGTTTGTGGAAAAAGACGGGCAGCTGTATCTCCGCGGCCATATTATGAAAGGGAACGACCACCACAAAGCCTTTACGGAAAATAAAAATGTACTGGCTGTTTTTACCGGTCCGCATACCTATGTAAGTGCCAGCTGGTATGCCAATAACAAACAAGCTTCTACCTGGAACTACATGACCGTTCATGCCAAAGGCGAAATGTCATTTTTAGCGGATACTGAATTATTGGTGATGCTGGATGAACTGACAAGTTTTTATGAGAATGATCCGAACTCTCCTTCTCTATATAAAGAATTGCCTGAAGATTATATACTACGTTTAACAAAAGCCATTGTGGCATTTGAAATAAAAGTCACTTCCATCGACCATGTATTTAAACTGAGCCAGAACCGTGATGAAAAAAGTTACGGACATATTATGGATAAACTGGAACTGGGCGATGCAGATGCAAAAGCCATTGCCGCAGAAATGCGTAAACGAAAAGAACAAGTATTTACATCATGAATAAACTAACCTGGGTTGTTATGGCTATATGCCTATCAGCCTGTTTCGCAACCCGTCAATCCCAAAAATTGGAAGTAAAGAATTTTGATAAAGAAGGCCACCGCGGGTGCCGGGGATTGATGCCGGAGAATACCATTCCGGCCATGTTAAAAGCCATTGATCTGGGTGTAACTACTCTGGAAACAGATGCCATCATCACCAAAGACAAAAAAGTAATCCTCAGCCACGAACCTTTTTTTAATCATGAAATTGCTACCAAACCGGATGGTTCATGGGTAACTGAAGCAGAAGAGAAAAGCCTCAATATTTTTCACATGGATTATGATGAAGTGAAAAAATTTGATGTAGGCCTTCGCCTGCACCCGCGATTTCCAAGGCAGCAAAAAATGGCCGCTCTGAAACCTTTACTGGCTGATATGATCGATGCAGTTGAACAATATTGTCAGGCCAACCACAAAGCTTTACCCAATTACAATATTGAAACCAAGAGCCAGGTTGCAACTGATGACCAGTACCACCCCAGGCCCGCTGAATTTGTAGAGCTAATTGTGGTTGTGATCAAAGAAAAGAAAATAGAAGCGCGGGTGATCATACAGTCATTTGATCCACGCACCTTACAATACCTGCATGAACATTACCCTGAATTTAAAACAGCTTTGCTGATTGAAGACTTTGATAAAAAAACTTTTGCCCTTCAGTTAAGAGACCTTGGCTTTCTTCCTTCCATATATAGCCCTGCCCATTCACTGGTTACACCTTTGCTGGTAAAACAATGCCATGATGCGGGTATCAGCCTTCTTCCATGGACAGTGAATGATCTTGCCAAAATAAAAGAGTTAAAAAAAATGGGGGTGAATGGGGTGATCTCTGATTTTCCGGATTTGTTTTTGGGTATAAAATGATTTCTCTTCAATCGTCATTGCGAGGAACGTCCGCGTGCCGCTGTAGCTATAGCGGTGGCGCAAGCAAACTGTGCTACAAAAATTGAGCGATCAAGCAAAAAACTGATATTCAAACTGTTTTAGTTTACCCAATTTTACGCTGACACAGGCCACAGATTGCTTCGCGGAGCTCGCAATGACGATTTTTTTTCTGCAACTAAATCCAATCCTTTCCTCCCGCCGTAAGTGTATCTGTAAACAATTTATACAAACTCATTTCAACAAAGTATTATGAAAAAGATCGCATTAATTATTATGTCTGCATTTATATTGAATGCATCCATGGCACAAAAAATGAACAAACCTGTAGAAGTGGGCGGCGCACCTATGTATGCTACCAAAAACATTATTGAAAACGCGGTAAATTCAAAAGACCATACCACATTGGTTGCCGCTGTAAAAGCTGCCGGCCTGGTAGAAACCTTACAGAGTGCCGGTCCGTTCACCGTATTTGCACCAACCAATGCAGCATTTGCCAAATTACCAAAAGGTACTGTAGAGACTTTGGTAAAACCTGAGAACAAAGCCACTTTGACCAAGATCCTTACTTACCATGTAGTAGCCGGAAAATGGGATGCTAAAGCATTAGCAAAACTGATCAAAGATGGTAACGGAACTGCAGAAATTAAAACCGTATCAGGTGGTGTGTTAAAAGCCAGTATGAAAGCTGGTAAAATTATGCTTACCGATGAAAAAGGCGGAATGTCTACCATCACCATCAAAAATGTTTACCAGAGCAATGGTGTAATACACGTGATTGATACCGTGGTATTGCCTTCATAATCTGATCAACAGCAAACAATCGAAAACCGGTGTTTACAAACACCGGTTTTTTGTTTTGGATAAGTTCGTGCAACTTTGCTTTCGGTCGGGAAGCTGATCGTTCAGGCCCCGCCAGCGTTCCGACCGAAGCGGCCTGAACGATC
>JAYWAU010000430.1:0-3470 GCA_043782265.1 Ferruginibacter sp.
GATACCATTCCTTTACCGGGTGCATGGGTTTGCCGCCCTGTAATAAAAGGAGCATACCTGTATGCGGCGGTGTTACAGAGCAATTCAAATTTGTGGAAGCAATCTGGTTTTGTAACCATCCTTGATAAAAATTTTAAAGTAGTTTCCAATCTTGGTGGATCTGAGCCAAAATATGCCGATGGTAAACTCGACGAGATGTACCAGACAATAAAATATTTTGATTACCCTCACGATGTGTGTGTGGATGATGAAGAAAATTTATACATCGCTCAATGGAATTCAGGTAAAGTATATCCTTATAAATTATCTCCGGTAGTTTAATGAGCAAACAATTTATTTTTAACGCAGAAGCCGTGTCCGCTGTCTTCATTAACCATAAGCATAAGGGGTCACTTTTTTATGCCCCTATATTTTTTATATTAATGGTGCTTGCAGGTTTTTATTGTGAAGCACAATCAGCGGTGCAACTGGCACCGCCCTTGCTAAAATACCATTCCGTATTTTTTAAAAAAACTACAAATGTTGAAATAAAATTTGCACTGCATGGCACACAAATACACTACACCCTAAATAATCAGCCACCAACGGAGCAAAGTGAAATTTATACCAAATCAATTCACATCAATAAATCATTCACCACTGTAAAAGCCTTCGTTTCCGGAAATGGTTTTTTACCTTCTGAAATAGTGACGGCTATGTTTATCAAAGATGGTATTAAAATTAAGTCGGTACAGCAATCACCTGCCAATACAAGGTTTCAGGGAAGTGGTGCAACTACATTAATTGATAATGAAGGTGGCATAACAGACATGAATGCCAGCACCTGGTTGGGTTACCAGCAAGATGCTGTAGAGATAAATATGTTACTCGAAAAGAAACAGGCATTGTCTTCAGTACTTATTAATTGTTTGCAGAACCAGGGAAGCTGGATTTTTTTACCAGCTCAGATCACCGTGTTTTATTTTGATGAAAGCAAACAATCATTTGAATTATTGGGGGAGCAATTGAATGGATCTAATGAAAAAATTTCAACAGCTTCCTGTCAGCCAATCATTATTGCAGCCTCGAAAAAGAGAAAGACTGAAAAGATTAAGATTATTCTAAAAGGAATAAAAAACTTACCGGAATGGCATGTCGGCAAAGGACAGCCGGGATGGTTATTCGTTGATGAAATAAAACTGTATTAATGTATGCAACGTTTTAAAACAGTATTGTACAATGCCAGTTTTGCCTTCAATTGCATGCTGGTATTTTTGTTGATTTTTGAAAGCAGGCTGTCTTTACCTCCATGGATACAAACCATTGGCCGCATGCATCCGCTGTTGTTACATTTCCCCATCGTATTACTGGTGCTGTGTATTTTTTGGGAGCTGTTTGCCGGCTTTAAAACTTCCTTTGTGAGCAACCAGCAAGACATTGGCGACGGCCTGTTATTGTTAACTTCTTTCACAGCGGTTATCAGCGCATTGATGGGGTTGTTATTATCAAGAGAAGATGGCTATTCGCAGGATTCACTGGCCTGGCATAAATGGAGTGGCGTGGCTATTTCGATTGTGTCTTTTGCATGGTATACTTTTAGACAAACGACCAGGCACATAAAAGTTGTAGGAATGCTCACTGCCATCACAGGAATGTTTTTGGTAATTGTTACCGGGCATCTCGGGGCCAATATTTCGCATGGCGAAAATTTTGTGATGGCGCCGGTTTCAAAAGAAAAACAAACACCAAAAGTATTGTTTGAAGATGCAATCATTTATGCCAATATGGTGGAACCAATTTTTAAAGCAAAATGTATCAGCTGCCACAATGATAAAAAAGCCAAAGGAGAATTGGTGATGGAGACATTCAGCAAATTAGTAAAAGGTGGAAAAGATGGTATCCTGTGGGATCCTGCGCATACAGGTGTTGGATTATTGATGAACAGGATTCATCTGCCGCTGGATAATAAAAAGCACATGCCACCAACAGTCAAACCACAACTTACCGATGAAGAAGTGGCGATCATTTATCATTGGATACGGAGTGGACCAAACGATACGGCGAAAGTGACAGAACTGCCCGCAACGGATACACTGCGTACATTGGCTACTTCCATATTCAACACAATTGAAACTGATGAGTACACTTTTAAACCGGCAGACGAGAGCAAGATAAAAGCCCTCCGCAATAATTACCGTTTTGTTACACCGCTGGCACTTGGCTCTCCTGCATTAGGGGTGGAATTTTTTGGTGCAGCACAATTTAAATCAGTACAACTAAAAGAATTATTACCTGTAAAAGAACAGGTGGTATTATTAAACTTAAATAAAATGCCGGTAACAGAGGAAGACCTTACTACCATTGCACAATTTATAAATCTGCGCAAACTAAATTTGTCTTTCACCAATATCAAGGGCAACGGTTTGTCAGCATTAAATTCATTGAAAGAATTAAAACAATTATCCTTATCGGGTACCGGTGTAACTGTAGCCAACCTGAATACTTTAGCAGCATTACCTAAGCTAACCCACTTGTACATTTGGACAACACCTGCACAATCGCAGCCGCTGCTTGCTTTACAAAAGCAATTAAAAAATACAAAGATTGAAACAGGGTTTGCCGGAGACACCATTATCATAAAACTAAATCCGCCAATGGTTGAAAATGAAGAGCAGATTGTGTTGCAGCCCGTTGCTTTAAAACTAAAGCATTATGTAAAAGGAGTTACCATTCATTATACTACCGATGGAACTTTACCGGATAGTATATTATCTCCTGTTTACAAAGGCGATTTTATGATTGATAAAAACATGACTGTAAAAACGAAAGCATTTAAGCCAGGTTGGATCAGCAGCGATGTTACCGAAAAAACTTTTTATAAGGCAGGATATAAAATTGATTCTATTCGTTTTCTACAACCCTCACCCGATTTGCCTTATAAAACCATGAGTGCAACTATTTTGGCAGATGCTCAAAAGGGGGATCAGAATTTCCGCAGTGGCAAGTGGATCGGTTACAGGGGCATTTCCATGCAGGCCTTACTTTATTTTGAAACGCCAAAAGAAGTAACTTCTGTTACAGTAAGCGGCCTGGTTGATATTGGTGGTTATATCATGCCGCCACAACAGGTAGAAGTATGGAGTGGTAATGATCCCGGGCATCTTCGGCTGATAAAAAAAATTAATCCGGAGCAACCAGTTAAAGAAGGTACTGGTTATATGAAAGGCTACGAATTAATCTTCCCCAAAATAAAGGAAAAGTGGATGAAAGTAGTGGTTGTTCCGGTGCCAAAATTGCCAGCCTGGCACAGAGGAAAGGGTGATAAGGGTTGGATATTTGTGGACGAGATTTTTTTAAATTAACAAGCATCATAAAAATACGATCTGCCATTAAAAAATAAAATACACTACATGAAAAAAATATTGTCTGTTGCCTGTTGCCTGGTACTATTAACCTTGTCATCTTTTCTTACAACGCAGGTTACCGCACAA
>JAYWAU010000431.1:0-9608 GCA_043782265.1 Ferruginibacter sp.
ATGTATAATTGTACCACTTCTTTACCGGCAACTTTACCGCTATTGGTCACAGTTATTGTTGCAGTTAACTTACCATTAAAACTTGCTGAACTTAAAGTAAGGTCACTAAATGTAAAATTGGTGTAGGATAACCCATAACCAAATTCATAAGCAGGTTTTACTTTAAAAGTATTGTAATAACGGTAGCCCACATAAATACCTTCTTCATAAGTTACTTCAGCAGGTACCTGTTTCATACCCATCATGCCTGTTACAGCCTGTTCAGGAAATTCTTTACCCGGAAAGCTTTTTGCAGAAGGAACATCCTGATAGGCAACAGGAAAGGTTGTTGCCAACTTTCCTGATGGATTTACTTTTCCACTAAGGATATCTGCAATCGCATTGCCACCTTCAAGGCCCGGCTGCCATGCCATCAAAATAGCATCTGCATCATCTCTCCATTCTGCTACATCAATTACACCACCCGTATTTAATACTACCACTACTTTTTTATGTTGTGCATGAAATGCATTCGCAACAGTTTTTATCAGTACTTTTTCTGTGTCATTCAAAAAATAATCACCCGGTAATTTCCTGTCGCTTCCTTCACCTGCATTTCTGCCGATAGCAATTACAGCAATATCAGCTTCTCCGGCTTTTTGAGTAACCAGATTATTATCAGCAACAAATTCCGCAATGGGTGGTGTAGGATGCATAAACTCTTCGAAGAATCCTTTTTTAGGATGCTTAATTTTTTCAGCACTTAAATAGCCGGTATAAATATTCTTTAAGCCATTATCAACAGTGTAACCAGCGCCAGCTAAACCTTGCACCAATGAAACAGTGTACGCTTTGTTTACATCTCCACTTCCTGTGCCACCTGCTATCAGATCATATCCGTTGTTACCAAACAATGCAATTTTGTTGGCGCCTTTGGCAAATGGAAGAGCTGCCTCCTTATTTTTTAACAGTATCATTCCTTCTGCAGCCGCAGTTCGTGAAAGTGCTGCATTTTTAACCAGATCAGGTTTATTAGAAAATTTATAGCCTTTAAAAGCAGGCGACTCCAAAATAATATTCAGCATTCTTTCCACATTTTCATCCAGCACTTTTACACTTAGTGAATCATGTTCAACTGCTGCTAAAATAGTTTTTGTTTGTTGCGGAGTGCCGGGCATTATTAAATCGTTACCTGCTTTCATTTGTGCAACCGGATCTTTACCACCAAACCAATCTGTCATTACAAAACCTTTGAAACCCCACTCCTTTCTTAAGATCGTTGTCAGTAAATCATATTCCTGAGAAGTGTATGTTCCGTTAAGTAAATTGTAGGAACTCATTACCGTCCATGGTTGAGATTTTTTTACTGCTATCTGAAACCCTCTCAAATAAATTTCTCTAAGTGCCCTTTCACTAACAATAGTGTTAACCGTATTACGGTTTGTTTCCTGGTTATTAGCAGCATAATGTTTAATGCTGGTACCAACACCATTTGACTCAATACCATTTACAATGGCGGCAGTTATATTGCCTGCCACAACGGGATCTTCGGAATAGTATTCAAAGTTTCTTCCGCCCAATGGGTTGCGGTGAATGTTTAATGCGGGTGCCAGTAAAATATCTACACCGTATTCGTGCACCTCACTTCCAAAAGCAACACCTACCTTTTTAACCAATGCTGTATCCCAGCTTGATGCAAGCAATGTAGCAATAGGCCATGCTGTAGCATAAAATGTTTTGGAACTGTCTCCATTTCTGATGGGGTCAATTCGCAAACCTGCCGGTCCATCTGATACAACTATAGTGGGAATGCCCAAACGTGAAATAGCAAAAGTTGTTCCTGCGGCACCAGGTACCTTATCCTGCGTTGTACCTATAACGGGTCCTCCTGGTGGATTCATTCCCGGCATTTTAAAACCATTACCCACAAGCAGTTTTACTTTTTCTTCAAGTGTCATTGCTGCAATAACTTCCTTTACTGAGTTTTTACCAAGCTGTGGAGTTTGCGCAGTTGCTACTGCAAACAGGTTGATAGAAATTAAAAAGAGACAAACGTTTTTCATACTTTAAGCGTGTTTATTTTTATTAATAATTATAAAGAAATGATTACCCTAAAAGTTGAAGTGGCCTGCTGTTAAAACTTCAAATAAAAAGCCAATTTTATTTCACTTCTACAAGTGCCTTTACCAACAATTTACTATTTACTGCTTTTAATGAGAATGCATCACTTTTTGAAATATCAACAGTTCCCTTATACAATTCGTTTATAGTCCCCTCTTTTACTTCAAGCACAATTTGAAATTTGCCCGCAGCTTTTGTTTTGGTTGTAAGAAAAAAGTTATCGGTTGGCGTTGCATCAGCATAATTTGTTGCAGTGTCTTTAGTTTTTGATTGCCAGTCCGGCATCATTGCGGGAGTAAAAATTTTCGTTTCTACCTCTCCTTCAAATAAGGCATGCCGCTTATCTGCTTCGCCGGATGTAACCTCGATTGTTTTGGCAGGCACGAAAATATTTTCAATAAAATTACCAGCTGTATCCTCAACCCACATTGCCATTACAGGTGTAATTACTTCATTACTCTTTTCAATGATAAAGCTTAAATTAGTTCCCTGTTTATCCTTATTGGTTTCAATTTTTTCAAAAGATGTTTTATTAAAAAACCTTCCTTTCCCTTCACCACCACGGGTTAAGTCCTCCCCAAAATGCTGTATTTGTGCAAAGGGTGGTAAATTAAATCCTGCACCAATTAAAAACACAAGTACAGTTAAAGAAGCCATAAGAAATTCCTTTTTGATCTTTCCTTCCTTGCGTTCTTTAGTGTACACTTTTAAGGAGCCCCAGTTATTTTTAATGTGGAAAACGGCAAAGCCAACAAAGAGTAACCCCAGTAATACATGAATTGCCGTAACGGCCTCAGGCTTTAATCCAAAATAGAGTAAGATGCCTGTGGTTGCCAAACACAAGAACGCTAATGCGATACAAAGGCTGATGATATTTTTACTTTTCATGATTTAATTTAGGTTAATCATAAAACTAACTTTCCTTAGCAGCTTTATTTTGTAAATGAGATTAGTTGTTAAAATGTAGCGACGAATCGGAAGCTTACCGCCATTTTCGTTATCCGCATCCCATTATTGAGCAGGGAAACTAAATACTTTTTCTCCCCATACTACTGCTTCATTCCATTTAGCCATCTTTATTGATTAAATCTTACATAATTCAACTGCCAATCTTTTCCAATTTGTTGTTCCTGACACTTTTTATTGTGTTTAGGTGAACACTCAACTAAACTTAACTACAGCTTTGCAGCAGGTCTCAACCTGGTTCGTAAAACAGGCAGGTTTTGTTACTTTTTTAATATTTACGAAAGAAACAAACAGTATATAAGTTGTAAATTTTAAGATGGTATTGCGTCACTATGACGCAATGATAAATATTTTTTTTGAGTTGATATAATTTTATTTTTTTTATGTGCCCGGGCACTTTACTTTTATATATGAGTTTGGATAAAGAAATAATTGAGCATTATTTGAAAGGCCATGAGAAATACCTTCGCCATATTTCTGTAGACTGTATCATTTTTGGTTTTCATAACAATGAATTAAAAGTGCTATTGCTTTATGCCAGGTACGCACAACTTTGGGCATTACCCGGCGGATTTATAAAAAAAGAAGAGCATATGGACGAAGCAGCCAAACGTATTCTTGAAGAAAGGACAGGTTTGGACGAAATTTACATGCAGCAATTTTATGTGTTTAGTGCACCGGAACGTTCTACAAAAAAAATTAACTCCCAGTTTTTGAAAAATGTTGGTGTAAAGGCTAAAGAAAGCTGGATGTTTGAAAGGTTTATTACAGTGGGTTATTCTGCCCTGGTTGATTTTTCAAAAGTTGAGCCTGTGGCAGATGTATTTTCAAGTGCCTGCGAATGGTTCAATATTCATGACATTCCTGATATGCTGCTTGACCACCGGGATATTTTAAATAAAGCACTGGAAAATTTACAGTTGCAACTGAACTACCATCCGGTTGGCTATAATCTTTTACCCGAAAAATTTACCATGCCCGAACTGCAAAAACTATATGAAACTATTTTAGATAAGAAACTTGACCGGAGAAATTTTCAACGAAAAATAGTTGGCAATGGCATTTTAAAACGATTGAATGAAACTAAAAAAGGGGTGGCTCATAAAGCGCCATATTATTATAAATTTGATTTACGCAAATATCAAAAAGCACTAAAAGGAGGAATGGGTTTTGAATTATAGTATTTGACGGGAACAAATATAAAAATGAAAAGAAATTTATGAACCGAAAAAATTTTCTCTCCTCCATACTGCCCTTCACTGCATCGGCCAACGATATTATAAAGGGCCATAATCAGATTGATCCCGAAGCCCGTCCACTCATTCCTGGATATTTAAAAAAAGGAGATACCATCGGAATTACCTGTCCGGCTGGGTTTATTACCAGCGAAGAAATTAAACCTGCTATAGATAAATTAATTGAATGGGGATTCGAAATCAGTATTGGCAACGCGGTAGGCAAAAGAGATTTTACCTTTGGGGGAACTGATGATGAAAGATTGAACGATTTTCAACAAATGCTGGATGATAAAAAGATAAAGGCAATACTATGTGCAAGGGGTGGTTATGGTGCTGTAAGAATTATTGACAAAATAGATTTCAGCAAATTTGCTGTTCATCCAAAATGGATCATTGGCTTTAGCGATATTACAGTAATGCATAGCCACCTAAATCGCAACTATGGCATAGCTTCTATCCACTCAAAAATGTGCAACAGCTTTCCGGATGACTGGAGCAAGGCAGAGCCCGTACAAATAGAAACCATTGAGAGTATTCAAAAATGTTTAACTGGTGAAAAATTAAATTATCTCATAACACCGAATCAAAAAAATAAAACAGGTATAGCAACGGGTATTTTGGTAGGGGGAAATTTAAAAACTATCGAATCACTCACAGGAAGTAAAAGTGACCTGGTAACAACAAATAAAATTTTATTTGTAGAAGATACCGGTGAATATTTATACAGCATTGATCGTATGTTCTGGAACCTTAAACGGAGTGGTAAACTATCCAACTTAGCAGCGCTAATTGTTGGGGGGGTTAAAATTAAAAAAGATGATGAGGGTGAAGAGTTTGGAAAAACACTGGAAGAAATTGTGTTAGAGAAAGTGAAAGAATATAAGTACCCTGTTTGTTTTGATTTTCCGGTGGGGCACCAGAAAAATAATTTTGCGGTGAAGTGTGGCATAAGACATACTTTAACTGTTGGCTCAAATGAATGTTTTTTAACTGAAACAAAATGATAATAATTCCAGCCTATTTAAAAAAAGGCGACACCATCGGCATAACCTGCCCTGCAGGATACATGGCTAAAGACAAAGCACAAACATGCATAGAAACCCTGCAGCAATGGGGCTACAATGTAATAGTTGGCAAAACACTGGGAAGTACCTCCACTAATTATTTTTCGGGAACAGATGAAGAGCGACTGAATGAATTACAGGCCATGCTGGATGATTATACTATCAATGCCATTTTATGTGGTCGTGGTGGCTATGGCGTTAGCAGAATTATTGACCGGCTGGATTTTAGAAAATTTAAGAAGAATCCTAAATGGATTATCGGCTTTAGCGATATTACTGTTTTGCATGTTCATATTTACAACACCTGCAAAATAGCAAGTATTCATGCCCCAATGGCTTCTGCATTTAACGATGGTGGCGCAAACAACGAATTCGTGTTGTCTTTAAAAAAAATATTGAGCGGCAAAAAAAATAAATACAGTTGCCCTATTCATGAGTTTAATAAACAGGGAATTGCTTCGGGAGAACTTGTAGGCGGTAATCTTTCCTTGCTGGCACATGTAACCGGCACTGCTTCTGATATCAACACAAAAAATAAAATATTCTTCATTGAAGATGTCGGCGAATATATTTATAGTATCGACCGTATGTTATATCAATTAAAACGAAGTGGCAAACTAGAGAACCTGGCTGGTTTGGTTATTGGCGGCTTTACAGACATGAAAGATACCGATCGGCCTTTTGGTAAAACTGTATACGAGGCCATTCAGGATATTGTAAAAGAATATTCTTACCCCGTATGTTTTAATTTTCCTACAAGCCATGCTAAAGAAAACTATGCTTTAAAAATAGGAGGCCTTTACCAGTTAAGTGTTGGTAAAAAAGGGGTGATGCTTTTTGAAAAATAATATTTAGCGTGCAAGCAACGAATCCAACTTTTGATGAAACAAACGAAAGTCATTCAAATTATGATGCGTTCCATTTTCAATTGTTATAAATTCATCGGTAGGTTTTAAAACTGCTTTTAATTTTATCGCACAACGATAAGGTATCACTCCATCATCTGTTCCATGAAAAATAGTGATGGGCACTTTTACCTGTTGCAGGAACTGGTACGATGGTATCTTATATTTTGTAATGCTGCTGGTTGGATATACCGGAGCATAGCAGGCAAACAAATCCGGTATGCTGTAGTAAGGTGTTTCTAAAATTAATTGCTTACAAGCTTTTACTGATGCGAGGTAGGCAGCAATGCCAGTTCCAAAGGATTTTCCGAATACCACAATCTGATCTTTATTAAATCTAGCAGCAGCTATTGAATAAATATATTCGGCCTGTTGGTAAAGCTTGTTTTCGTTTAATGTGCCGACACTTTTTCCAAAGCCTGGATAATCTTCCATCCATACTTCGTAACCATGTTTGGTAAAGTTGGCAGCAAACTTTGCATAGCGGTTGATATTACCCTTATTGCCATGTAAATAAATAACTACTCCTTTGCTCACTGAATCTACAGGATAAAATTTTACCATACTGATGGTGTCTGTTTTATTAAAAGGAATATCAACTTCTTCAAAAGGAAAACTAAACTGGTAGCGATAATTTCTATCCAGCTTAACCGGATGAAATAGAAACATCTCCTGAAAAAAAAATAAAGCAATGCCAATAAAGAGATATAAAAATGCAACCACTTTTATCCACCTAAATATTGCTTTTTTATTTCTGCTGCTCATTTGAAAGTTATCGCTTTTATAACATCTGCATTATTTATTACCTGTAATTAAGGAGCTAAAATATCCCTTATAAAACTATGATATTCAGGAAAAGATGGCAGGTTATTGTGGCCGCCTCCCTGAATGCGAATCAAGGTTATTTTTCGTGGGTTTAAGGCCTGTAGTTTTTCGCTATTACTAATGGGTATCAACCAATCTTTTGTGCCATGCAAAATATAAGTATGACAATTTACTTTTGGTATCCACTTATCTGTACGCATGTGAAAACGCAGTACAAAACGCATGGGCAATATCGGTAAAAAACGTTCCACTACTTTTTTAAAACTAAAATAAGGTGCATCTAAAATTAAATACCGGGGCCGGTTTTCACTTGCCAGGTTAGCTGCAAAACCACTGCCAAGGCTTCTTCCATAAACAATGAGGTGATTTTCGTGATAGGTAGCCATAAGTGTATCATAAACAAACTGCATGTCGCTGTGCATGTCTTTTTCACTACGCTTGCCGGTACTTTTTCCAAAGCCCCTGTAATCTACCAACACCACATCATACTGGTACCTGAAAAAGTCTTTGGCATATTTTGCCCAACCTTTTATACTTCTTGAATTACCATGAAAGTAAAGGATTAGTCCCAATGGTTTTTCTACATAAAAATGCAATCCATTAATACGAACTCCCTCTTCTACTTCAAAAAATAATTCTTTAAAAGGAGCATCATATTTGTATTCAAAATCTGGGTGTAATTTTTCTGGCTTAAAAATAAAACGCTCCTGCAACAAATAAGCCACTACCAATAATAAAAGGTAACCGACGATGATATAAATGATTGTTGGAGACATTTTTTGTTTACATTTTTCAGTTTACCCAATTTACAAACCAGCGTAAAAATTACAGTAAATAACTGAAAATCTATTATGGCTATGGGAATTGCCTTCTCCAGGCCTCAGTGCCTCCAATAAGATTAATAAGATTTTTAAAAGGAAATTTTTCTTTTAAACGTTGAATAGCAATCTGGCTTCGTATGCCATGCCTGCAATATAATACTACTGGCCTTTCTTTTTCTATCTGTTCTATATTTTTTATAATATCACCCAACGGGATTAATATACCTCCCAAATTAAATTCCGCATGTTCATGAGGTTCTCTTGTATCAATTAGCTGAAAATTTTCTTTTGTAAGTAACAGCTCAGAAAGTTTTATTACTGTTATATTTTTTATCTCGTTCATACAAAATCAACTTGTAATAAATTCACAATAACTTATAAAACCAACAGCTTATTTAAATAAATAATTCATTGCCTTTTATTCATCCTCGTCAGTATAAATTCTGTTCAGTTTAAATTTACTGCTGGGTGCAACAACCAATGGATATTTTTCAACAGATACATTGCTTTGCTGTAATCCAAAACCCTTTTCCTCACTCAGCGAAATTTCTTTTATCCAGAAATAAAGGTGCATGATGATACGCTCCATAAAAGGCAACTCATTATCCTGCGATAAAAATTTTTCCATTACCACAAACTGAAAATCACCTACTACATTATTTCGTTGCTGGCTTTCGTAACGGCTGGTAACATTCACTTCTTTATTTGCCACAAGGTCTTCCACCACTTTTTTAAACATCAGGTTTATCCGGGGAGCTATCCTGAAGCCCAGCCTAAATTCTACCCTGATAATATCATTTGGAATGATATGGTCAACGATATACTCACAGGTATAAGGATCATCCAATGTATCCAGGTGAACAAACCAAAATATATCTGCACGTTTTGGCTTGCCACTTAAAATAGAGTAGATTATTTTATGCTCAATTTCTTTGGGATTATTGGCACTTGTCATGTACACCAAATGGGTTGCATATTTAGGTACAGTTGTATCATTGCTTAACTCCTCCAGTTTTGGAATATACTCTTCCATGCGCACAAACTCTACGTACCTGTTTTTAATTTTACGGCTTCTGTACCATACATACATTACAACAAATAAGCCTCCGCCTACGATCAGCGCTATAAAACCTCCATGCGGAAATTTATCAAGATTAGCGGCAAGAAAACTAATTTCAAGTGTAAGATAAATCACTAAAAAAAGGTAAATCCATATCCTTGATGTTCTTCTGGAAATTAAGAAGTTGGCAAATAATATTGTTGTAGACAACATACACAGCGTTATGGCCAGACCATAAGCTGCTTCCATAGCACTTGAAGATTTAAAGTATAAAACAATACCACAACAACCGGTAAATAAAAGCAAATTAATGCCTGGTATATAGAGCTGCCCTTTTGCTTCTGAAGGATAATTGATCTTCATTTTTGGCCAAAGATTTAACCGTATAGCTTCTGCAATCAGCGTAAAAGATCCGCTGATTAATGCCTGGCTTGCAATAATAGCTGCTAAAGTTGCTATAACCAATCCTATTAACCTAAACTGCTCAGGCATTACACCAAAAAAAGGATTGAATCCGCCTTTGATCATTTCATCTGTAATAACATGACCATTGTGATTCGCCAATAACCAGGCTCCCTGACCAAGGTAATTTAGTATCAGGCAAGTCTTCACAAAAATCCACGAAAAAC
>JAYWAU010000432.1:0-3466 GCA_043782265.1 Ferruginibacter sp.
CCGGAAAGCTGGGCCAAAGCTGGTAAAGATGCAGGTATGAAGTACGTTGTATTTACTACCAAACACCACGATGGTTTTTGTATGTTTGATACAAAGCAAACAGATTTTAAAATTTCCAATGGCCCGTTTGCAAATAATCCAAAAGGTGATGTGGCCAAATATGTTTTTGATGCTTTCAGGAAAAATGATTTTATGATTGGTGCTTATTTTTCAAAACCAGACTGGCATTCAGAAAATTACTGGTGGCCAAAATATGCTACTGCCGACCGGAACAATAATTACGATATTCGCCAGTTTCCCTGGCGGTGGAATAAGTTTAAAGACTACACTTTTAACCAAATCAGCGAGCTCATGCACAATTATGGTTCAGTAGATATTTTGTGGCTGGATGGTGGCTGGGTGCGTCCATTGGAAACGGTTAATGATGAAGTACGTGGCTGGGGTGCAGACATTCCCAAATGGAGCCAGGACATTGATATGCCTAAAATTGCCGCCATGGCTAGAGAAGCACAGCCAGGCTTGCTGGTCGTTGACAGAACCGTTCACGGGCCCTATGAAAATTACCAAACACCCGAACAACATATCCCCGCTACACAACTCGGCAACCCCTGGGAAAGTTGTATGACACTTGCCAACAACTGGGGTTTTGTTCCCCATGATGAATTTAAATCTGCCACGAAAATTATTCATTCACTGATTGAAGTAGTTGCCAAAGGTGGTAGTTTGTTGTTAGGTGTTGGTCCTAAACCGGATGGCACATTGCCAGACGAAGCGGTGGTACGTTTGGAAGAAATTGGTAAATGGATGAATAAGAACGGGGCGGCAATTTACAATACCCGTATCACCAAAAATTACAACGATGGCAACACCTGGTTTACACAAAATAATACCACCTCAACCCGGTATGCATTGGTTTGTGTAAAGGAAGGAGAATCAGTACCTGCAAGCATTAGCTGGAAAATGAATGCACCAAAAAAAGGAGCAAAAATGAAATTATTGCAGACAGGTGAAACAGTAAAATGGTCTTACGAGAATGATGTGGTAAAAGTTACCATTCCCGCTACTGTTATAAAAATATACAAGTCTTTACCGGCGTTGGCGTTTTCTTTTTCACCGGCAGAATAAACCAGAAAGTGAGCGTTAAAAATTCAATAATGATGATGAAAATACTAAATGCCAATAAAGGCTTCGAAAGGATTTTGTTGGGAGCATTGATTGCAATGCCTTTATTTACTTCGGCCCAACAACTAACAAAATATGTGGATCCATTTATTGGTACCGGCGGTCATGGACATACTTATCCGGGTGCAACAGTTCCGTTTGGGATGGTACAGTTAAGCCCCGATAATGGCACGCAGGGTTGGGATTGGTGCAGTGGGTATAATTATTCAGATTCAATGATTGCAGGTTTTAGCCATACACATTTAAGTGGCACCGGCATCGGCGATTGGTGCGATATCTCTGTAATGCCATCCAACGGATTAATCAATGATACCATTGCTTTATACAGGGAAAAATTTTCTCACAAAAATGAAAAAGCAACTCCTGGTTATTATAGTGTAACGCTCAACAATGGTATCAACGCAGCTTTCACTGCCACAGAAAGATGTGGGATGCATCAATATACTTTTCCAAAAGGTACCACACCTGTTATTCGTTTTAATCTTGGCTTTGCCATTAATTGGGATGCTCCTAACGGCACATATATTCAACGGGTAAATGATTCTACCATAATGGGTTTTCGTTATTCAAAAGGTTGGGCGCAGGTGCAGAAGGTTTATTTTGCTGCCCGTACTTCTGTGCCTTTCACTAAATTTTACTTATCTGATGGAAGGGATACCATTAATGCTAATGCCCTAATAGGCAATGGCGTAAAAGGTCAATTAGTTTTTGCAGATTTAAAAGGCAAACCCCTGTTAATGAAAGTAGCACTCTCCTCAGCAAATATGCGCAAAGCATTGATGGCACTGAATGAAATAAAGGACTGGAATTTTGATGCCGTAAAAAAACAGGCAGAAAATAAGTGGGAAAAGGAATTGCAAAAGATAGCCATTAAAAGTACCGATGAACAATCCAAAAAGATTTTTTATTCAGCCTTGTACCATACTTGTGCTGCCCCGGTATTGTATTCGGATGCAGATGGTGAATATACCAATGCCAATGGTGAGCTAAAAAGAATGCCTTCCGGGCAGCAACGATATACAGAGTTCTCCCTTTGGGATACCTTTCGTGCATTAGATCCATTGTTTACGGTAACACAGCCAAAGCGGATAACAGATTTGATAAATACCATGCTGGTATTTTATGAAGAGAATGGCTTACTGCCTATCTGGGATTTAAGTACCTGGGAAACCAATACTATGACGGGTTACCACGCCATCCCTGTTGTAGCGGATGCCATCTTAAAAAATACAAAAGGGTTCGATATTGAAAAAGCATTTACAGCCATGAAAAAAAGTGCCATGCAAAATATTCGTGGCACAGACCTTTACCGCCAATATGGCTACGTACCACAGGACAAATATGGTAGTAGTGTAACCGTAACTGTTGAATATGCTTACGATGATTGGTGCATTGCCCAGGTGGCGAAGAAGCTGGGTAAAATGGATGACTATAAAATATTTATGAAGCGGTCTGCTTCCTGGAAAAATTTGTTTGATCCTGCCACCGGTTTCATCAGGGCAAAAAATAGTGATGGTAATTGGGTAACACCTTTTGATCCTTATTTATCTGAACATGATGAAAAGAAGGCTATGTATACAGAAGGCAATGCATGGCAGCATTCTTTTTTTGTACCACAAGATGTTTATGGGCTGGCAACTGCTCACGGCGGCAATAAAAAATTTACACAAAAACTGGATTCTCTGTTTACCGTAAGTTCTGCATTAAACGGTACAAATACGTCTCCTGATGTTAGCGGGTTAATTGGACAGTATGCACATGGCAATGAGCCTAGTCATCATATTGCTTACATGTATACTTACGTTGGTGCCGCATGGAAAACACAGGAACGGGTAAGAATAATTATTGACTCCATGTATCATGCGGCACCGGATGGATATGCCGGCAATGAAGACTGTGGACAGATGAGTGCATGGGGTGTTTGGAGTATGGCTGGTATTTATCCGGGTAACCCTTCAGGCGGACAATATGTTTTTGCAAGCCCCTTCTTTGAGGAAGTAAAATTTAATTTGCCTTTGAACAAGTCGTTCGTTATCCGTGCAAAAAATGCCGGCAAAGGCAAGCCCTACATTCAAAGCGTACAATTAAATAACAAGCCTTACAATAAAACTTATATTGATCATACAACACTGATGAACGGAGGCGTGTTGCAATTTATAATGGGCGATAAACCCAACAAACAATTTGGAGCATCACCTGCTACATGGCCATCTTCTTCCTCAAAATAAAAAATAAAAATTGCCACCAATGAACAGAAATAAATTTATTAAAAATGCCGGTTTGC
>JAYWAU010000433.1:0-3464 GCA_043782265.1 Ferruginibacter sp.
ACGTTTTCCCGGTATTGAAGATATTGCATACAAATGGTCGGGACAGGTGATGGAACCCATTGATTCCATGGCATACATTGGTAAAAATCCAGGTGATGATAACATCTATATTATTACGGGCGATTCTGGAAACGGGATGACACACGGAACGCTTGGCGGAATAATTATAACAGATATTATTACGGGGAAGGATAACCCCTGGATAGAAATATACAGCCCATCCCGCATTACATTAAAAGCCACCAGCGATTATCTGCAGGAAGTGGGAAATATGGTTGTGCAATATGGCGATTGGTTTACCGGAGCGGATATCAAAAAAGTGGAAGACTTACAACCAGGGGAAGGTGGAATCATGTCTTCCGGATTTAAAAAGATTGCCGTTTACTGCGATGAAGAAAACAATTTACACACCTGTACAGCTGTTTGTCCTCACCTGGGAGCCATACTGCAATGGAATGCTGATGAAAAAACATTTGATTGCCCCATGCACGGCTCCAGATTTACTACTGAAGGCAAAGTTATCAATGGTCCGGCAACAGCTGATTTGAAAAAAGTTGTAGTAAAAGAAGAATCTCAGGTTACCTCATAACCGTAACAAAAATTAGAACATATAAGATCAAACACTGATGGAATTTGCTTGAAAAATATTTACTCAACGCCCCATCTGCCTCAGCAAGTAAAACGCTTCCAAATTAAAACGTTCTTGCATTGTCGCAGGTATGCACGGTGGCTTAGTTGTGGGTGCATGCTCGTGCCATACAATAAAAAATGCCACCAGGTTTTGTGCATCCAATATTGCTCCACCACAGCCTGTAACAACTACAAATAAGCTCAACAGTAATAACATAAAATTTTTTATAATAATTGCATTAATATTTTTGCTGCTTTGAACCATGGAAATTACAAGTACTTCACTTTAAAATTCACCTCTCCAACCACTGACTCAAACTCTTTATCACCAGTTATCAAAGTAGCCTTCTTGCTTATTGTGAGTGCAGCAGCAAAAGCATCTGCATAGCTGAATTTATATTTTGCTTTTAAGCTGGCAGCTTTATAAGTAAAGGGCATATCAGCTTCTGCTATGTGTATGGGAAATTGCAGTAGAGCTTTCCATACCAAGGCAGCTTTATCTGCACCATCTTTACGGTGGGCCATGTAATACACTTCACCTGCATTAATACAAGTCATATGTAACTCATGCTTATCCGCCACTGCCTCATTTAAAAGTTGCTCTACTTTTTCACCACCCTCTTCATTTCTGAAATAAGCCAGCAGCGCATAACTATCTAATACAAAATGTGCCATTGCTATTTTATTTCTTTACAGGTTTTGTATACAATTTTTTTTCTTCCAGTGCTTTTTCTTCTTCTTTCATTTTCTTCATATCCTCAGCAAGATTGCCACTTTTTAATATTCCCGCAAACGATTTAAAATATTGCTCATTCATTGGTTTAATCAATACACCTTTATCAGTTTCTTCAAAAATTACTTTTCCCCCACTTTTAATTCCGTATTTCATCCGTAATCGTTTTGGTATTAATAATTGTCCCTTGGATGTTAAGATAGATGATTCCATACTTTTTTATTTTATAACCCAAATGTATAAAAGTATTACTAAATAAAAAAGTATTACATTAAATTTTTTTGCAAAATAAATTTTTTGTAGGCTGAATTAAGCCTGATTATGGAATCAGGCATTAGTTACCACGTAGAATATAAAATTGGTAGTCAATTCAGAATAGAATCTGATAGCGTTGCGTCATCTGCGAAACCCAGCTGCCGCAAGTAAACTCTTCCAAATTAGAAAGCTTTTTCATTGGCGCGGGGATGTCGTACGGCAATTTGCTTGGATACTTGTGCTACACAACTAAAAGAGCTAACAAGTTTTGAGCAACCAATATTGCAAAACAACAAACTATAACAACTGCAAATAAACTTAACTGTAATAACCATAAAAGTTATTATAAGAATGGCATTTATATTTTTGCTGCTTTAAACCATGGATGTACAACAGCGTAAAACGTTATGCAAAAAATGATGGCATTATTAAACTTTCTAAGTTTTGTTACCGAATATTTGCCTTGGTGAGTCAGCAAGGCACAAGGAAAGCCAACGCACATTGGCCGCCACGCAACCTTGCGCCAATGCTAGCGTTTACTTTTTTAAAGATGTGCTTGTAACGATAAAGGTATATTTAATGTGTCCTTCTATTTACCCCTTTTCTGCTGTTCTAAAACCATAAATCATTTAAATTCGTAGTTTAAAATATTCTAACAAACTTCACAGCCAAAGCAACAGTATAGTATGCGACTTATTTTGACAAATAGAAATTTTCTATTTACTTGTTTGTTAACATTAATGACATCTGTTTCTATAAAAGCCCAAAACAATGCAAAGGGTATTTATATTGTAAATGCCAATTCAAAAGTACCATTGCAAGACGTTTCTGTAAAAAGCAATGAAATAAGTTTTAATGCAATAACAGATGACAATGGTTTTGTTGATTTTAAAAATATGCCTGCAACTGCAAAGCAGTTTTTAATCTCTTGTATAGGTTATCAATCAATTACTGTTGAACTTTCTTCCCTTACCTTTTTAGATAACATTGCAATTATCGGCTTAACACCTAAAGTATCCAGTTTACAGGAAATAAAAGTAATTGCGTCTGCTAATAAAGGGATATTTAAAACAATTAGTGATTTGGATATTCACCTACGACCTATCAATAATTCTCAGGAAGTATTGCGGATAGTACCCGGTTTATTTATTGGGCAACATGCAGGAGGTGGTAAAGCAGAACAAATATTTTTAAGAGGGTTTGACTTAGACCATGGAACGGATATAAATATTTCAGTTGACGGAATGCCTGTAAATATGGTAAGCCATGCTCACGGGCAAGGCTATGCTGACCTGCACTTTGTAATTCCTGAATTGATAGACAAAGTGAATTTTAACAAAGGGCCTTATTATGCAGATAAAGGAAATTTTACTACAGCAGGTTTTGTAGAGTTTAAAACAAAAGACTATTTAGAAAATAATTTTGCAAAAATTGAAGGCGGTCAGTTTAGCACTTTCCGTGCAATTACAGGCATCAATCTGCTAAAACCAAAAGGCGACAGAAGAAGCCAGAGTTTATATTTTGCAGGTGAGGGGTCATTTACAAAAGGTTATTTTGAAAGTCCGCAAAACTTTAGCCGCTTTAATGGTATGCTAAAATATCACGGAAGTATAAACAGCCAAAACACATTAACAGCAACTGTTACAGGATTTACAAGTAAATGGAATGCATCGGGGCAAATACCTGACAGAGCAGTTGAAAGTGGCCTGGTTGGTTTTTATGGAGCAATAGACAATACGGAAGGCGGCAAAACATCAAGACATAATGCTACTATTGAATTGCAAACCAAACTTACTAATAGCGGCATATTGCATAACCAATTTTATTACAGCAAATACAAATTTGA
>JAYWAU010000434.1:0-3463 GCA_043782265.1 Ferruginibacter sp.
TTAATAGGATAAATTCTATTATTTAGTTGATAATCAATCGAATAAACATCTCCTGTTAATAAAAAAACGGTGTTTTTCACGCTAAAAATACCGTGAAAACACCCGAATGTACTTTTTCGTCTTTGCGTCGTGATCTTTTAGATTGATTTAATGAGTCAAATCTGGCTTTTAGGTTATAGGTTCATTCGCGTTTTGGGCGGACTGATCATACCAAAATCGAATTCCGCTAATCCGAGGCTAAAGAATTTTTTATCGTTCTCTCAGAAACTGAAATATATCTGCTAATAGTAACTCTGTTTACAAACCATATTATCAATAATACACCCGCCCCGGTAAGTAAGGTACTAATGGATGGGAAAATATTTACAAAAATATTTTGTTCCTTAAGTTCATAATGGATAAAAGACTGAAGCAATGTTATAATTAGTAATGACAACCCTATGATCAGAATATTTGCGGGGAAAAACTGGCGCATTAAAAAACGCCTTAATTGACCCGGAGAAGCACCTAAAATAATCAGTAAGGCTATCTCTTCTTTGCAGGAGGCGATAGTAAGCTGGATAAATAAGGTGAATATTAATAATGCAAAAAACAACATAACAGCACCTGTAATCCAGGAAATATTTACTACAACATCTACTACCTGTCGATAACGGCTAAAACGGGTTTTATCTGCATCAGTTGAAAGATTATTTTTTTTCAGGAACTGAACCAGTTCTGGATTGCCAGGATCTTTTGTCCTGATGATTACCCTGGACGATTTTGTATTCTGATTTTTACCGAAATGACTGTTTCCCCAGCTCATAAACTCCTCCGGAACCAATAGAGAAGATATCCTGTCGCTGAAGCCCACCACCCGGCCATTCAATGTGATCATTCCATTAGGCCCATATACATTGACCTTGAAAACAATCATTTTTATCACCTGGTGTGTTATCTGGGGTAAATTTTGCGAAAATGAAAACTGAAAATTATAAAAATCAAGGAAAATGTTAGGAGCAATGATCGGGACAAAAGATGCGGTTTCATCCCATTTCCAGTCTTTACTGCTCACGTCTATAAAATCTTTGGGAACACTTTCAAAAGCGATATCTGTGTAAAAAGGGAAACGGTCACTGGAACTTTGAATAGATGCTTTGAACCGGCTTGGTGTTAACAATCCAACAGATTCTACAAAAGATTGGCTCTTCAGATCCGACACTTCATTGTCTGTTAATGCAGTTGCTCCCAGGTTTTGATCATTCAAAATTTTATTTACCACTAAAAAATTGGCAATACTATCCTGGTTGCTTTTGTTGTGCAGCAGATCTGTGTAGTTGGCCTGGATCTGCACAGCTGCCAGAATCAGCAGCATGGCAACAGACAAACCAATGGAAGCCATAATAAATCTTTTACGGCCTGCGGCTGTTCGTATGAGTTTTCTTAATAACAGGTTTAATCCGTTCATTGCATCTGTTATTTGTATTTATAAGGTTAATTGCCTGCTGTACATAAAATGATCATCATGATCCAGATCAGTGATAATCATCCCGGCATTTCTTTTTCTGCATTCTGCCTCAATCAATTCTGCGGCTTTGCTGGTGTTGGCAATGTCCAGGTGACTGAAAGGCTCATCCATAATTAATATTTCAAATGGTTGGATTAATGCCCGGATGATGGCTATCCTTTGTTGTTCACCATAGCTGCACAGGCCCGCTTTTTGATCCAATACATGGCTAACACCTAATAACTCAGCCATCGTTTCAATAATATCACTTTCGTAAAATGGGGTTTGCAAAATTCTTTTTAACTCAATATTTTCACGGGCAGTCAGATTGGGAAATAAACGCAGGTCCTGGAAGATCACACTTATTTTCTGCTGCCTGAGCCCAGCCAATTCATCTTCACTTAAATTTTCTACAGATTGCGTGTTGATACTGACGGTTCCTTCATAATCCTGCCGGAGCTTGTATAAAATATGAACCAGTGTTGTTTTCCCGGTGCCGCTTGGCGCTTTGATCTTTATGTATTCGCCCTGGTTAAATTGTAAAGGTTGGTTCCATACATCCGAACTTCTTTGTATGAACCGGTCTTTGAGTGGTATTGGTATGATGTGATCAAGCTCAATTGTCATATACCCTGATTGCTGTTATCGAAAATACATTGAAACAGAACAATAAAGTCCTGCCATGGCAGGACTTTATTGTTGAAAATTTATTGCAAGGGTCAGTTTGTTCGAATGATTGCCGGAACCCCACCGGGGAATAAACGTTCTTCAGATTCTTTTTCCCTTTTGGCCTGCAAACGCATGTCGACTGCAATATCAGTGAGTAAGCTGGTTAAAGTAACCAGGCTGTTTTGTTTTTCATTTTGCATCCGCACTTCAAAAGAGGCTTTGATACTTTTGCCGTCAAAATTTTCAGAAGTGGCAATGATATCTTTAAAAGTTGCTTTTGCCGTATTTAAGGAGCGACGATAACTGCCGGTGGAGTCTTTGCTAAAACCATTGATAGTATTGGCGATATCAAAATAAAAAACGGTGGATTTTCCTTTGAACATATCCATTGCTTCTTTATTGATGACGGCTTTATTACTCTTTGCAAGGTATTCTTTGTAAGTAAGCGAATCACTTGCAATAAACAGGTTCTTATCATCGGCCACCATAAATAATCCCAGAGAAGTCATGAGTTCGCCTGCTTTATAGGTGTTATTCTGTTTTACAAAAAAGCCCTGTATCACCGCTTTATCCATTATTTTCAGGAAACTTGCCTTATCACCAATAGGGGCAATGAATATCATTTTACCTATGGGTTTTTTACGCATCATACTTCTTTCATCCAGTTTAGACTGTGGTTCAGTGTCGCCCGAGCCAAGATCAGATACGACAACGGCAATATCTCCTTTTAATGATTTGTATAAATCCTGACTGGTGAAACCACTTTTCTCAAGAAAATTATTTACAAGGCCTTCCACTTCCAGCTGTTTTAAAATACCGCCGAAAATTTCGGGGTTAAATGCTGCCAGAAAAATACCGTTAATGTTTTGTGAGGGATAATTCTCAATCATAGACAGGTTTACGGTTGGGCCTGCATATTGTTTTAAAACACTGCTGAGTAATTTATTTGTGTAGCTGGTTGATTTGGCAATGACTTTCAAACAACCGGCACCCATCAATACAGAAGCTGAAATGAAAAAAGTGGTGGAACTTTATTATACCCAAAAAACAAAAGAATCTTTAGCAGACGTAGAAATTTTTACAGGTATGTTTAAAGAAAAAGCAGATGGGTATGTATTTACCAGTGCCAACAGCTCACTGGCCGCTTTAAGTATGATGCCTTTGCAGATTCCTAAACTGGAAGAACTGATCAAAGACAACTATACAACATCTACTTTAAGTTTTGAAGATGGAAAGATCATTGCCAAATCAACCAGCTATACAAACAAATTACTCAGCAGTGTTTTAAAACAATATGCAGGCCCAACC